>JBNGDW010000091.1:0-5149 GCA_049975325.1 Cloacimonadia bacterium
AAGTACGAAAACAATGAGAAAAATAACTGCCTATCATGATCTTGAACATAAAACTATCACGACGAAAACCGGGGGAGAGAAAATCTTTATTGACAGGCTTAAATGGGTTTGATCATTTATTTATAATGCTTAAAAACCACCGGTATTAATCTACTGAAAGTTATAATTTCATCATTTTAGCCTTGAGTTTCTTGTCCATTTTTTCCAGCGCATAACGGAAGCTTGTTCTGCTCAATTTTTAACATTTTTCTTCAAGTATTCAATGGTCTTTTCTGGATAGGAAAGATATGCGTATTTTAGAAGCCAACCAATACCTTTCTGAATATGAGGTTCTCCATCTGAAATCAATAAATCTACAATCTTTTTTACTTTTTCATAGGAAACATTAACTTTGAAGGATTGTGTGGATTCAAGTAAACATACTGCAGATGCTCTTTTTACATAAGTTTTTTCTGCTTTTGCCCAAGTGAGTACTTTTTCATTAAAAAGCGAGGGAAATCTTTCAACCATAGGGTTCAAAATGCGATAACATAGAATATCGCATGCTCCCCAATTTTTCGTATGATTGAAAAGCCAATCTTCAAAAGTTTCAATGTATTCTTTTTTATAAGCCTTTCTGTGTTTTATCCATAATGTCACAATTTGATAGGCTATCCAGTCATCGATAATATTAGTGACAGACTCCATTTTCTTGTAATCATTTACCTGGGTGCTGGATTTTTATTTTTCCAAATGCTGTATTTCTAGATTGCGAAAAACATCATAGTATCATCTATCCAATTTGTAGCAATCAAATACACAATCAAAACACCCAATTATATGCCAAACTCTTTCCTCACGAGCTTTCTTGTCTTAAGAAAAGATAACTCATACAAAAGTCTGTCATTGCATACTTAACAAAATTTAATAACAGTCTACCAGACCTTCATATTTCACTTTCTTAGGCGGTTTAATTCTTGGCAATGTCTACGGAATGCATATTATTATTGTGTTTTTATGCATATATGCAACTTTATAATTACATAGTCTAAAAAAAAAGTTGTCCAGTGTTGTTTTTAAGATGAAAACATGCTACAATTTAATAGCGATAATATTAGTCGGAATTTAAATGATATACCAGAAACTTAAGATGATTGTTTTTATTGAAAAGCTCCAGGAATTCAATTTTAATTACATAGATGAAATTCATAAGCTCGAAAGAGTACTTACTTTATAAAAAAAGGAGTGAAGTTAATGAAGATTATAAACAGATTTGCATTAGTTGTACTGGCTTTAACGATGTTTACTTTTTTGGGAATACCTGGCCTTGTTGTTGCCAAGGAGACTTCCAATATTCAGTTCGATTCCACGGCAGCAGAAGAAGAGGCTTACTGGTATTCCAGATATAACCTAGGAAATTTAACTATGACATCAGGAATGGGCTTGACTTTTATGCCCGATATGTCGATGGTTCAGTCCATGATTAAGATGGTTGATACCAACCCTGACGATGGCGATACAGCAGTACCACCTATGAACGCGTCATTGCTCAAAGCCTTATATGCAAGCGGAGATCCAAGTTTCACTATGAAAATAGATATCAATGATTTCTACACCCAACGCTGGAATCCTTCGAGTTTTGATAAAACGATAACATCCAGAGCGATGGGATGGTCAATCATCAAAGAAGTTGAGTGGGCAAAGATGTTCCATGTCGATAGTCATTTTGGAAAACCCTATGAAGACTTTGGAGCACAACAACGCTTTTTGGGAATGATCTTGAATGTCGAAGCAAAAATGCAGGCTCAATACGCCCTTCAAATGCTTATTAACAGTGATGGATATATTGCCAACAGCGATGGCGAAGTGGATTTTGTGGGTCAATGGGTCATGCTAGAAGCGTTAACCGACCTCGGCCATACATTGGGAATGGAAACACTTCCTAACAGTGAAACCAATCGCTACTACGATGAGAATGGTTCTCACATGTTCGCAAAAGCAGCTGATATGCTTTTTGGACTTTTAAAAGAGAGAATCCCCACATCTGAAGAAGAATATTCCCTGGCTATTCAGGCTCTTACATGGTACGCGGCATCAACCTCGAACTTGGAAAACAAAGATACTGCCATTAACTTGATTAATAAATTTGGACACAATCTTGTCTGGTTAGATACAACCACCGCAACTGAAAAGTCCTTTGTTGTTCGCGGACTGATAGAAGCTTACCGCGTTACAAACAACAGGGCTTACATAAGTAAAGCAGTGAATGTTTTTGAGGAATTGCTCGAGCATTTCAACTACGAATATGGCTATTTTGAAGCCCAAAGTGTTTATACGATAGACGATATAGCCGTAATCA
This sequence comes from Cloacimonadia bacterium, assembly GCA_049975325.1. Classification (GTDB taxonomy): domain Bacteria; phylum Cloacimonadota; class Cloacimonadia; order JGIOTU-2; family JBNGDW01; genus JBNGDW01. The sequence goes on from JBNGDW010000091.1 coordinate 2,339, forward strand.
TTGGTGCAATAAACAGTGCAAGATTGTTTGCCGGGAATGCCATAGATCAAGAGAAGGCCGAAGAAGTATTCACTAAGTTCTTTGAAAATGCTGTAAACAAGAGTGGTCTTCAACAGTCCGCACCACCAGTCGGAGTGAGAAAAGGTGAATTTGAACAACATGAACCAAGTTTATATTATGGATATCCTACGATCCCCATGCCTCCAATGGCTGGAGGAACAAATGGATTCGGTATAGCTCCTGTTTTTGCAACTGAAGTGGCATTCAAAAATGGCGAATGGGTTGTTACCAATGCTCGCTTTGATACCGCTGGAGCAATGCATGCCTCTAACGAATTCATGTGGCTACACAACGACGAAATCAATGGCTTCCCCGAATTAAAGGATAAAGAGTAACATTTGCACCTTAAGTAATGATCACGTGGATATGTATCAAGGTTCGCCAAAGAAGTTAATAGTTCAACAAAAGAGTCAAAGGTACAGGCAAGCTGAACTTTAACAGAACAGGGTCTTTTGAAAAAGAAGGAGGCGAATTTCCATGAGTAAGAAAGAAAAGATACTTTTTTACAAGGAAACTTTCAAGAGGTTAGAGAAAATAAAGGAAGATTTGATTGAACATATTCATTATAGATTCTAATTTTTGAATGAAAGGTAAAATCGCCCCAACAGGGGCGATTTTTATATAAAGCATTCTTATATCCCCAATTCCTTTCTCACTCCATCGGGTGAACGGTTTTCAAGGGTGGCAATTCTCATGTAAATAGGTGGATGTGTACTGAAAAGAGGTGCTGTTGCAGTATTGGCTGTGGGCAGTTTTTTGAGATAGTTGCAATTTTTCTAAGCGCACTTGCTACCCCTGCTGGATTTCTAGTAAACTCCACTGAACGAGCATCGGCAAAATACTCTCTTGTTCGAGAAACGGCGAAAAGGGATAGTTTCCCTATAAAAGAGAACAGAGTGGCAAGACCGGCAACAACCGTAATAATAGTGACAGACTCCAATTTCTTGAGCATAAATGAAGAGTTGATAAATGAAAGGAGACGCTTAGCTATTTAATAGAGCCTATTTTAGGATTCAGGTCATTTTTACAGCAGTAACTTGACACAACCTGATAAATTTGAAAATCGGTCTCTTCAATGATAATCTAATGATACAGAATAAACTTAATTTAAGGGGAGGAATATATTATGACAAAAGAAACTATTAAAAATATTAAAGAGAGGAGAAGTGTTAGAAAATATATTGATAAAAAAATACCGGAAGTAATACTGGAAGAAATAATTGACTGTGCCCGCCTTGCACCTACCGGTAACAATAGACAGGCCTGGTCTTTTTTAGTTATTACTGATGATAAAATAAAAAGTAAAATTGCTTCTTATACCCGATATGGTAGATTTATTGAGGAAGCTGGAGCCTGTATAGCTGTTTTTGTGAATCAAAATAAGGCTACTACTCCATTACAGGATGCATCAGCTGCTACCGAAAATATTATGATAGCAGCTAAATCACATGATCTGGGAACCTGCTGGGTTAATTCCTATAAAAAAGAATATTCGGAAAAAATAAAAAAGCTGGTTAATTGTCCTCAGGATATGGAATTAATGACTCTTATGTCCATTGGTTATTATGAAGAAGATGATGTAAATATGCCTCCTAAGAAACCTTTATCAGAGGTAATGGTCTGGAATAAGTTTTAGAATTGATAAATACTTACCGGGAGAATAATAGAACAGATTCTATTTTTTAACAAAACAAAATTACGTCCATCGTTCCGCTTGGTCCATCGTCCAACGCTCGTCTTGCAACTCGCTTCGTCCATCGAATTGAAGATCGAGACTCGAGATCAGAGATCCGAGATCAGACAAAAACTACCATAAATAACAAGAGACGTGAACCGTTGACCGTGAACCGATTGGAGCGAAAAACCATTGATATGCACCTTGTGAAACAGGTGGAAATGCTGCTTGAGGAACAGCAGGATATGCGAGCTGCGCTCGGATTTGCGCCTATGGCGGATAACACCCCTCGTCGCTGCGCGCCACTCCCCTCAAGGGGAGATTTAAGTAACTAAAAACATTGTCGGTTGTGGGTTGTTCGGAAGATCAAAAAAGCAAAACGAGAGTCCGAGAAGGACCGAAGGGACGAGAATCCGAGACCTTATGAAGATCGGGTATGGGGGCTGGGGCATAGGGTTTAGCAAGAGATAAAAAACGTCCAACGTCCATCGATAAACCATCTGACGCTCGGAGAGTGACGCTTGGAGACACATCCTTTGGATGCTCACGACGCTTGAAGTTGCTTGATGATACATTCGCTCAAAGGCGCTCAGAGAGAGTAAGAACCTTCAAACACGAGAAGAACCGAAAAGACGAAAAACCGAGATCACGAGATAAAAAACAACGTCCAACGCTTGCTACTGCAAGCTTCGTCCATCTAATAAATCATAAAAGTCAAATTCGCACTTTCCCCATGCTTCGCAGGTACCTTCCTCAAGGAAGGAATTTTATATCAAGTAAAAAACATTGCGCGCGTATAATCGATTATTTCAGTTTAAAGGCAAGATTTCCACCATTGAGTTTCATGCTAATTTCCTGTATGAAATTTCCGAGATTTTTTACTTTTGCAGCAAGGTAGAAGGTTCTTCCGCCCTGATTTACATAATCGATTATATTCTGGAAAGCGGCTATTTTTTTAGAATCGAGGAAAATTTGTACTGGTTCACCAGAATTTTCTATGTTTAGCTCGAACACTTTGAATTCTTCACCATGAGTAATTACATCGGTCAGCTGGAGTTTTGTGGTACTTGCATAAA
>JBNGDW010000092.1:0-5094 GCA_049975325.1 Cloacimonadia bacterium
AATTGCAGCAATGGCTTTTGAGCGTCTGCGGAAATATCTTACTATTCCCATAGCACCTATGCCCATCCAATAAGCCCAAAGCATATATGCAACTAGGAAGAAGTATGGTCGTTCGCGCACTTCATCTATTGAAAGATTCATAACAAGAATCATAGCGATACTTGCCATAAAGAACAAAGAGGCAAGGTAGATAAAGGAAGTTTTATTCTTTTTGAACTGATAGACTGCCCCCGTGATGCCGAGAAGAGCTACGATAAGCTGTCCCAGCCAGTGGACAAACTGTTTGGAAATATTGATAAAGCCTCCAATAACTTCTGCATCGAAAAATTGCCAGCTAAAATATCTTAAAAAGTGGTAATCTATCTGAAATAAAAGAGGTGCCCGCCTTTCAAAAAAGCTGGTAGGTCCGTATTGACGTCTAAGGAGGTAATCCAGCAGTCTTTGAAAGTTAGATGGATCTCCTTCATTTATAAAAGGATGGGCTGCTGCCCGAATAGGAAGGATTAGATGTGGAGAAAATCCGAGAATTACAACAACCAATGCAAGCCACCATGCCTTTGTGGGCACATATTCCCGTAAGTAATAAATCATCACCCCAATGATAAAGAGGGCAATAGTAAGTTTTTCGAGCCCATCAAAGCCCAGCTGAGTACCGATTGTATCAAATATAAGATAAACTACGAGTGCCCCAAATATCCAGCCGATTGCTCTAATCCAGAAAGATTTATTAAATTTTAGTAATGGAAATACGGCAATAAGCAATATCGCAGGTGCAATTTGTAAGGTTGTCTGATGAACGCAGAATCCGAGGAAAAATAGAAAAATAATAAGGAGAAGCATATGCTGATTTTCGAGCAACTCGGTTTTTTCTCGCCAAACAAGAGTGAGCCAGATTATAAGGGAGGCAAAAAAGACAAGCCCACCATATACTTCGGCTTCTATAGCATTTATCCAGAATTCGTTAGAGAAAGCGATAAATAGAGCACCAATAATTCCAGCAAAATGACAATAGAATGGTTTTTTCTCCCACATAGCCACAAGTTTTACTATGGCGAGATAGGAAAAGAGAACAGCAAAGGCAGCAAACAAATTTGACATCAGACTTACTTTTTGGGCATCAGAAAGGCCTATAGGAAGGAGGGTAAAAAATTTCCCAAGAATGATATAAAAAGGGTTTCCCGGAGGATGTGGCACGCCCAAGATACTGCTACAAGTAATGTATTCCCCACAATCCCAGAATGACAGAGAAGCAGGTCGAGTTAATGAGTAAACAATAAAACTTATCAGAAAAATTATAATCCCGATAATTATGTTGTTTCTCTTATTGATATTGGCGGCTGGTAAGGTTTTCATAATATTACCTACCTTTGTTGTTCTCTCTTCTTTATCAGTGTACACCCTTTTATTGCGTTGATTGGACATTTATCGAGGCATACCCCGCAATCGAAGCAGTCCTGAGTAATAATAAATTGCTCCTCTTCTTCCACAATAGCCCCAACTGGGCATATATCAGCACATTCACCGCATTTGACAAAATCTGGAGTGATTATAAAGGTCATATACAACGATTCTAAATTTCCATTATTTCATTCTCTTTGTTTTTTATTATCTTGTCGATTCTTTCTATAAACTCATCAGTAATTTTCTGGATTTCGTCAACTCCGTCTTTATGGATGTCTTCGGAGATTTCACTGTTCTTTTCCATATTTTTTAGCTCGGCGTTTAATGTACGCCGGATATTGCGGATAGCGACTTTTGCATCTTCACCATATTTCTTTACCACTTTCACAAGTTCCCGCCTACGCTCTTCCGTGAGAGTGGGGAAAATCAACCGTATAATATTTCCATCATTCTGGGGTGTGATACCAAGATTTGAGGCAAGTATAGCCTTTTCAATAGTGGGTAAGAGTGTCTTATCCCAAGGATTGATGACAAGTACGCGAGGCTCAGGAACAGATACTGTACCTAAATGATTTAACTGAGTGGGTTGTCCATAGTAATCAACTGTAATGTTTTCCAGAAGGCTTATGTTTGCCCTCCCTGTTCGAATATGGGAAAGTTCTTTAAGAAGGAAGTCTACGCTTTTTTCCATTTTTTCGCGTGCTTCACTATAGATTTCATCCAGTGTTTTCATGGTTACCCCTTTGCCTATTCGAATTACTTGATTATACTACCAAAATCTTCTTTATACACAGCCTTATGAATGTTTTGCCGAGCTTTAATATTAAATATCTTAATTGGCAATTTATGTTCCTTTGCAAGAAAAATAGCAGTAAGGTCCATCACCCGGAGATCTCTTTTTATATATTCGTCATACGATAAGGATTTAATCAGTCGTGCATTGGGATATTTTTCCGGGTCTTTATCATAGACGCCATCTACTTTTGTGCCTTTCAATACTATATCAGCATGTATTTCTAAAGCGCGCAATATCGCTGCAGTATCTGTAGTAAAGAATGGGTTACCAGTTCCTCCGGCAAGAATTGTTATTTTACCTGCAGCAAGTGCAATTTGAGCCTCTTCTGGGGTGAAAAGTTTCCCAACCCCTTGAATATGGTGAGCAGTAAAGATTTCAGCCTTGGCATTGAGCTGATTAATCTTATCAGCAAGGATGATAGCATTTTGGAGAGTTGCAAGCATACCAATAAGGTCAGCAGAGGTTCTCTGCATTTTTTGACCTGCTTCGGAAACCCCTCTGAAAAAATTGCCCCCACCGATAACGATGCCGATAGATATACCCTCATTATTAAGGGTTATGATCTCTTGGGCGATACGCTGGACTTCTGCATCATCAACGCCAAAGCCTTTTTCTCCTTGCAGTATCTCGCCGCTTAACTTAAGTAATATTCTGGTGAAGTTTAGGGCAGGGCTTTCGGAACAAGGCATAGTTTGAAACCTACTCTCCTATTTGAAATCGGGAAAATCTCTTGATCGTCACATTTTCGCCAAATTCGGTAATTGCGTCTACAAGTAAATCTTTTATTGTTTTTTCCTCATCCATTACAAACGGCTGGTTTAAGAGGCAGTTTTCTTCATAATACTTTTGCATCTTCCCCTGGACAATTTTTTCCACCACTTTTTCTGGTTTACCCTGCGCTAATGCCTGCTCTTTATAGATTTCTTTTTCTTGTTCAATTAGCTTGGGGTCTACATTTTCTGGTGAAAGAGCAATAGGATTTGTGGCTGCAATATGCATAGCAATTTTTCTGGCAAGATCGTGAAATTTTTCAGTTCGGGCGACAAAATCTGTCTCGCAATCTAATTCTACCAATACCCCTATCTTATTGCCTGGATGGATATATGATTCTATTATACCTTCCTTTGCCTCCTTTTCCGCTTTCTTGGCTGCTTTTGCCATACCCTTCTTTCGCAAGATTTTTATTGCCTCATCAATGTTACCCTTTGCTTCTTGTAAGGCTTTTTTACATTCCATTAAGCCAACATTAGTTCTATCTCGTAATTCTTTTACCTGTTTTGCATTTATTTCCATTTGCATCTCCTTCCGCCAGCTGGCGGATTATTTTCCATGAACTAGCCCGAGATGAATTTTTAGCCCTCGTTTTGAGCTAAATTCTTTTCCACAATACTTACAAGTAAATGTTTTCTTTTTCTGAATACCTTTCTCTTCGGCATTCTCCGGTTCTTCGGGTTCTTCTGGTTCTTCCATATTTTGTTCTTCTTCTTTTTCTTCTTCTTGCCAATCTCTCTCTTCTTTTTCCTCTTCTACATTATCTACAGACTCGGTCGCCATTTCTTCTTCGGCAAATTCTGTGGGTTCTAACCCAGCCCCTTCTGATGCTATCTGCTTCCCTTCTATGATTGCCTCAGCCATCAGGCTGGAGATAAGGCTGACGGATTTCATAGCATCATCATTGCCAGGGATAAGATAATCAATCCCATCTGGGTCACAGTTTGTATCTACAATAGCGACAATTGGTATATTGAGTTTCTGGGCTTCTCTTACGGCATTATGTTCTGTGATTGTATCAGCGATAAAGACTGCATCTGGTGGCTCCTCCATTTCTCGGATGCCTCCTAGAGCACGCATGATTTTATCATACTGCCGCTGCATTTTTAAGACTTCAAGTTTAGTAAATTTATTTATTTCACCGCTTTCTTGAAGTAGTTCAAACTCCTCAAGTTTTTTGATATTCTTTCGGATAGTGGCGAGGTTTGTAAGAGTTCCTCCATACCAGCGATGGTTTACATAAAACTCTCCACATTTTTTTGCGGCCTCTTCAATGCTTTCGCTTACCTGCTTTTTAGTGCCTACAAATAGCACATGTTTTCCTTGTGCAGCAAGGCCTCGAAGAAAATTGTATGCCTCATTAATAGCCTGTACTGTCTGTTTTAAATCGATTATGTGGATACCGTCGCGCTTAAGAAAAATATATCTTTTCATTTTGGGATTCCAGCGATGAGTTTGGTGACCAAAATGAACGCCTGCTTCTAACAAGCTCTTCATATCCACAACATTATTGTTAATCATTTATCCTCCAACGGTTTATTTCTTAACTTTATCTTCACCGCTCTTATCCACCTTTGAGGGCAGACACCGTTCGCAGTTCAAAAGTTAAGTTTATTTTTTATAGATTTACAATCAAATTATCTCTTGGAATGCTGATAGGCTTTACGAGCTTTTGCTAATCCGTATTTTTTACGTTCTACTACACGAGCATCACGAGTTAATAATCCTTGCTTTTTCAAAATAGGGCGAAGTTCTGGATCGTACTCAACCAATGCTCTCGCGATACCCAAACGGATTGCTCCTGCCTGCCCGCTTAATCCACCACCTCGCACATTTGCTCGCAAATCAAATCTACTTGCAAGATTAATAACATTAAAGGGTTCTTCAACAACCCTTTCCAGAGTTTCGCGTTTTAGATAGTCACGCAATAATTTGCCATTTATAATACGTTTGCCAGTACCCTTGGATAAATGTACTCGTGCGACGGCTTCCTTGCGTCTACCAACTCCTGTAAAATATTGCATAGATTCACCTCAATCAATTTAATGATAATTGTTCAGGATTCTGGGCTGTATGAGGATGCTTGTTGCCCTTATAAACCTTTAGCCTGCTTAGCATTTTATCTC
>JBNGDW010000093.1:0-5090 GCA_049975325.1 Cloacimonadia bacterium
ATGTATGGCCTACAAACTCAGGAATAATCATTGACCTGCGCGACCAGGTTCTTATCACCTGTTTTCTGTTTTCCTTATCTAATTTTTCTATCTTTTTTATTAAATATTCATCAACAAAGGGGCCTTTTTTTACTGATCTTGCCATAACTTATCCTTACCTCTTAGTTCTTTTAATTATATATTTATCAGAATATTTTTTCTTTTTTCGAGTTTTATAACCTTTTGCGGGCAGCCCCCAGGGAGATACGGGATGGCGTCCACCAGAACTTTTCCCTTCTCCCCCACCCATTGGATGATCCACCGGGTTCATTGCCACGCCTCTTACTCTTGGTCTTCTGCCTAACCATCTTTTACGCCCTGCCTTACCCAGTGAAACTTTTTCATGTTCAATATTACTTGCTCTACCGATTGTGGCATAACAGTCTTCTCTCACAAGATGAATATCACCAGAGGGCATTTTTATGTGCACATATCCATCTTCTTTTGCAAGAACTTCAGTCCCGGCACCAGCGCTTCTTGCTAACTGTCCACCTCTACCTGATTTTAATTCTACATTATGGACAACTGTGCCCAATGGAATTCTTCTTAGGGGTAACGCATTGCCAATTTTTATCTCTGCTGTCTCTCCTGCTACAACTGTATCGTTTACCTTTAATCCATCTGGAGCTATGATATATCTTTTCTCGCCATCTGCATAGAATAGCAATGCTATTCTTGCTGTACGGTTAGGGTCATATTCGATTGCATGAACTCGGGCGGGTATATTTGCTTTGTCATGCCGCTTAAAATCAATATAACGATAAAATCGCTTATGTCCACCACCTCTATGCCGAATCGTAATGCGACCTTGATTGTTCCGACCCGCTTTTTGCTTTTTCGGGGCAATCAAAGACTTCTCCGGTTTAGTTTTTGTAATTTCTTCAAACTTATATCCAGTATAGTAACGTCTACTGGGTGTTACAGGTTTATATTTCTTTATAGCCATAGATTACTCCACAATTAATATAAGGTGCGAAAAACATTAAAATACATCTCATCTGTCAATCTTCTCAAGCAAATTTTATTCTAATACTTCAAATTCTTTTATGGTTTGACCCTCTTCGAGAAACACGATAGCCTTTTTAATGCCAGGTCTGCGTCCCTGGTATCTTCCAAGAGATTTAGGCTTTCCTTTATGATGAATGGTATTCACGCTTCTTACATTTACACCAAATAAATTTTCCACTGCCTGCTGAATCTCTATCTTATTTGCATCTCTACTTACTTCAAACATATATCCGTTAGCTTCGGCAATATGATGCATTCCTTTCTCAGTAAGAATGGGCCGAATAATTATTTTACGGGGATTTCTCATTTGAATGTCTCCTTCATTTTTTCCAGAGCCTTCTCAGTAATTATAATATCGCTTGCCCGTATCACTTCATATGCACAAAGGTCTTGAGCGCGTATAGTTGCGACATTGGGTAAATTAGAAAAGGAGCGAATAAGAGTAAGAGAATTATCTGGAAGTACAATCAAACAGCGCTGATATTTTATACCCATATTTTTCAATATTTCAGCACTATATCTGGCAGAGGCAGATTCAATGTCAATATCCTCAATTATACTAATGTGCCCTTTTCTGCTGCTCAGGGCAGAGATTAATGCAATCCTTTTTTTCTTCTTTGGAACTTTCTTGTACTGGTCTTTAGGTTTTGGCCCAAAGACTACACCTCCACCAACCCTTATTGGACTTTTCTTTGATCCAGCCCTTGCTCTGCCTGTGCCCTTCTGTCTATACAATTTACGCGTGGATCCTCGAACTTCAGCTCTCTCTTTAGTAGAGGCCGTACGCGGATATTGATTCGCCATATACATCTTAAGGACTTCATACAAGACAGCTCTATTGATCTTTTCATCAAAAAGATTATCTGGAAGGTCTACCTGTCCAATTTTCTCACCATTATTTTTATATTTTATTGCTTCCATACATCACCTTGATTTACTCTTTCGTATAATAACCAAGCTATTTCTATGACCTGGAACAGCTCCTTTAATCAGGAGAAGATTTCTCTCTTTATCCACTCGAAAGATTGATAAATTTTTAACTGTAACCCGCTTATTTCCAGCCCGACCAGGCATTTTTTTCCCACGAAATACTCTGGAAGGTGTTGCAGAACTACCGATTGAGCCAACTCCACGAAAAGATTCATGTGTACCATGGGAAACATTCTTTCCTCTAAAATTGTATCTTTTCATCGCTCCAGTAAATCCTTTGCCTTTTGAGGTCCCAATCACATCTACAACTTCCGCCTCTTTAAACATATCTACTGTTAAGTTAGAGCCGACTGGGTAATCTTTCAAGGTGTCTGGGTCAACTCTAAATTCCCTTATAAGCTTATGAAAGTCCACTTTTTGTTTTTTAAAGTGACCAGCCTCAGGTTTTTTGAGTTTTGCTGCATCAACTTTCTGAAAACCAAGCTGAAGAGCATTATATCCTTCCTTTGCTAGATTGCGATGTTGAACTACCGTGCAAGGGCCAGCCTGAACAACGGTTATGGGAACTGACTTGCCGTTATCATCGAACAATCTTGTCATACCAATTTTTTCCCCGATTAGACCCAACATATCAACTCCTTAAAATAAAAATTTATGTAATTACTTCTATATGCACACCTGCAGGAATGCTCAAATTCCTAATGGCGTCCGCTGTTTTAGGGGTTGCATTCTCAATATCAATGATTCGCCTGTGAATCCGCATTTCAAATTGTTCTCGAGACTTTTTATCAACATTTGGAGAACGGAGAACAGTATAAAGTTTTCGTTTTGTAGGTAATGGAATAGGGCCTTTGATCGTAGCCCCTGTTCCCTTTGTGTTTCTTACTATTTCTGCAACTGATCTATCCAATAGCGAGTGGTCATAGGCTTTCAGCTTTATTCTTATCTTGTCAGTCATTTTTCCCTCTCAATAACCTAGCAATTTTTCTATAATTTTTTTTGAAATATTCTCAGGGACCTTATCATATCTTAAGAATTCCATGGAGTAAGAGGCTCTGCCCTGTGATATAGAACGTAGACTTGTAGCGTATCCTAAGGCTTCACTTAGTGGAACCTCTCCCAAGATTATCTTTACATTTTCCCTATCTTGAATTTCAATAACTTTTCCGCGTCTACTCGTAAGATCATTAATAATATTTCCCATATTTTCTTCCAGAGCTACAATATGCAAACGCATAATCGGCTCCAAAAGAGCCATATCTGCTTTCTGTAGAGCATTATTAAAAGCTATTGAAGAAGCGGCTTTAAATGCAAGTTCCGTAGAGTCAACAGGATTTGATGATCCTCCAATGAGGGAGACCCGCAGATTTTCTACTTTATTTCCAGTAAGATGACCACTTTCGGAAGTTTCGATTATTCCTGAGTAGATGGCTGGCAAAAATTTGTGTGGTATAATATCATCAGTGACTTTATTTTCGAATGCGATTCGCACCGATGGCTCATCAAATGGTCCTTCAAAGGGCTCAACCTGCAATTTTACATGTGCGTATTGTCCATGGTCTGCAATCTTTCTTTCAAATTTAGCTTCTCCCTGTACGGGGGTGGTGACAGTCTCTTTATATGTTACGCGGGGTTTTCCTACATTGACATCTACGCCAAACTCTCGCTGCAATCTATCAACAAGGATTTCTAGGTGCAATTCGCCCATACCGTATATCAATGTTTGCCCTGTATCTTCATCTTTTTTCACTATATAAGTAGGATCCTCATCTAGTAATCCAGGGAGAGATTCTTCAAGGCTCTCTTCATTTTCCCGAGTACGAGGTTCAACAACAATTGAAATAACAGGTTCTGGAAATCTAATTTTTTCAAGCAATACTGGATGATCAATATCAGTAATAGTATCTCCAGATTTAGCTTCGCGGAGCCCAGCAAGAGCACATATTTCTCCTGCCAGTAATTCATTTTTATTAGTAGAGCGATTTGCATGCATCTGGAGAATACGTGTAATGCGTTCTTTTTTACCTGTGTTCACATTAAGAACGAAATCGCCTTTTTTCACTCTTCCCGAATATGCTCTTACATAAGTAAACTTTCCTGTATAAGGGTTGACTTGATTTTTAAACGCAAGTGCGGCAAGCGGTTTATCAATATCAGCGACAATTTTATGTTTTTGGTTAGATCCAGGTACCACTCCTTCAATTGGAGACACTTCAGTAGGAGAGGGCAAAAAATCTACCACGCTATCGATAAGAGGCTGGATACCTTTGTTTCGAAGAGCAGCCCCACATAATACAGGTATAAATTGAGAATTAATTGTTGCACGCCGTATTACAGGAATGAGGTCGCTGTTTGAAATTGGCTCTTCCTCCAAATATTTCTTCATAAGGTCTTCATCAAATTCAGATACTTTCTCAATCAGCTTATCTCTGTAAAGCTTTGCGCTCTTTTGGGTTTCACCTGAAATTCGTGGATCTGTAAGATCACTAATGGTAAAATCTATACCTAAAGGATCGTTATCATATATGTACGCTTTATTACTGAGCAAATCCACCATACCCAAAAAACTTTCTTTATCAAATATAGGTATTTGGATAGGAAATGCATTTGGGGAAAGTTTTACTTTTATCATATCAAGTACATTGTAGAAATCGGCTCCCAGTCTATCCATTTTATTTACAAATGCAATGCGGGGCACATGAAATTCATCTGCCTGATGCCAGACTGTTTCTGACTGTGCTTCTACACCTGCGACTCCACAGAAAATTACCACAGCGCCATCCAGCACCCTGAGTGACCTTACAACTTCCACAGAAAAGTCAACATGTCCTGGTGTATCTATAATATTTATTCGATGATCATTCCAGTAGCAGGTTGTCGCGGCAGAAGTTATCGTAATTCCTCGTTCTTTTTCCTGCTCCATCCAGTCCATTGTGGCGGTCCCCTCATGCACCTCGCCCATATTATAAACTGTCCCGGTATAAAACAAGACTCTTTCGGTAACAGTTGTTTTACCTGCATCTATATGGGCTATGAAGCCAATGTTCCGTATCTTATCCAATTGATATGACGATTTCATCTTATTTTACTTACATTCTAAAGTGTGCAAAAGC
>JBNGDW010000094.1:0-5081 GCA_049975325.1 Cloacimonadia bacterium
GTCTAGATGAGCATGGGTCACCACCACCTCATTTATTCTTTTCAGTTCACTGTCCTCGATGAGGGGGAATTCAACCCTCTCTCCGAGTTTTATTCCGCAATCAAGCAGGAGTTTTTTTCTAGATTCTTCAAGAAATATGGAGCTTCTTCCAACTTCTCCTGCTCCTCCATAAAAAGTTATTCTCATATTATTCCTTAATTCCTATTTTTTTTCTTTTACTTTCATCGATTGTTCAATTTCCATGTCCATCTTAACTTATCCGGCGTCTCCTTTTCAATCACCGTTGAATCAGGTTTCGCATGAATGTTTTAAAAATGAACTGGAGGATAAATATTTCGTTGATGTAATGAAAGAGGTTACCATAATTGCTAAAAACGATGTCGGAGCCCTGGCTGCGGTTGCTGAAGCCTTGGGCGGTGTAGGTGTAAACATAGAAGCCATATCCGCCTATGGGAGGGATAATGAGGCAATCTTCAGACTGATTACCAACGACCCTCAGACTGTCCTGAAAACCATGGCAAAGGTTTCTAAGGTCAAAGTGGTTTCTGCTGATGTTATCGTTCTTAAACTTATAAACAGGCCTGGCGAGCTTGGAAAAGTAACCAGAAAGCTTGCCAACCAGGGAATCAACCTGGAAAGCCTTTACATCGTAAGCAGAAAACATGATTTCACTGAAGTGGCCGTTAAACCGGAAAGTAAGCATTTTGAAAAAGCAAAAGAAGTTCTGGGAGTAAAGTGAACTACCTATGTTTAAAAACATAGGCTTCGTGGCTCTCTCCTCTTTCGAGACCGTCATAGCCAACCAGCCGTTCACGTAGCGTATTGTCTGCAGGGAACTTATGCCCTACAAACACACCCAAATATTTCTGGGCTATGTTAATGCTGCCTATTCTGTCAGCATTGTTCGAATACCCACAATTCTTGCAGGAAAACAAGATGCCTTTTCTGTTTTTTCTTTCTATATGGTTGCATCTTGGACACCTTTGGCTTGTATGCTGAGGATCAACGGTTACCACCGGAACACCGTCTAATCCTGCCTTGTATGTGGTGTAAGCCTGAATTCTTCTTCTCATCCACATTGAGAGCCTGAAGTTTATCTTCTTTCTTTTCTTCCCTTTCTCTGGTTTGCACTTCTTTAGGTCCTCAAAAACAATTGCATTCGCCTTATCTGAAACTGCCTTATTCGCTATTTTTCTTGAGACCTTATGCGCGACATCGTTGTTTAATCTTGAAATCTTCTTTCCTATTCTCTCCTTGCTTTTTCTCTTTTTTGTCCTTCGGTACTGTTCCTTCAATTGTGTCAGCCTCTTTTTATAAGCAAGACCGGAAACAAATTCCGTGCTTCTGGATTTTTCTGATACGACTGTTGCAATGTTTGTCAAACCCAAATCCACTCCAAGAACCTCTTCTGTTTTTTCTATTTCTTTCTCAGGAACATCAAAAACAATATTGATGTAAAACTGCCCATCGACCTTCACTATCTCTGCATTCCTGTTCTTATGCTCAAAATACTCCATCCTTTTTTCACCAATCCCAAGGGGAAATTTTACCCTTCCCTGTTTTGTAGTTATCGAAGCAAAATAGGGATATTTTTCATTATCTGTTTTGATTATTCTGTAGCTTCTCTTGTCCAATCTTACTGTCGGTTTCATTTTTGGTTTTTTCCCTTTTGTTTTTATCCAGCTCTTATAGCTTTCAATCGCCTTATCCCTGGCTGATTGTCTCAAAGCAGAAGGAAATGCAGGAAACTGCTTCCTGAGATGTTCATCCTGCTCAAGCAAAATCATCAATTTTCTCTTGCTCCAGCCGAGATGTTTCTTTGTTAATTTCCTGAAGTAGGCAGATGTGATACTACTGTAACCCAAGAAGATATCTTCAATGCTGTCTATCTTGGTTTTTGTATCTGCAATCAGTTTGCATTTCACTGTTAAATTCATATACTATTTTAGTAAGGAATATTTAAATAGATTTCGGTTCAATTTACGAAGTATGGAACAAACAAAACAAAGAAAGACATATACATCAGTATTTAACCTGAATTATCACTTTGTATGGTGCCCTAAATACCGCAAGCCTTTCATGGAGGGAAAGTACAAAAAATTTATAGAAGAACACATTCCAAAGATAGCCAAAGAAAAGGGAGTTTGGCCCATAGAATTGAAGGTAATGCCTGACCACATACACCTGTTTTTGTCTGCTCCCCCTCAAAAAGCACCGTCCAATATTGTCAAATTTTTCAAAGGGATTCTGGGCTTAAGGCTATTTAGAGAATTTCCTGAATTGAAAAAAGAATTCTGGGGAGGGCATCTATGGAGTCCCAGCTATTACGTAGGCAGTGCTGGGCATGTTTCGGCTGATGCTATCCAAAAGTATATTAACTCCCAGAGGCAACAGCCTTAATTCGAGCATTCATCCTGGCTACAAGTAACCAGGTCTTCTGCTCGAAGGAAATTATAAAACAACCTAGGTTTTTGAACTCATTTTTGCTTTGTTGTGATAACTGGCAGCTGCTTTGATAGCCCCAGTTTATCGACGATGTTTTGCTGAATACCATTGTTTGAAATTACCTGGAACTGCTGTTTTTTCTTTGGATCCTGATACTCAACCAGCCTTATTTCTTTTGTCTCCGACGTTATGCCATCCCAAAAAATGTCAATTTTTTCCTGGCGGACTAGGTACTCTGCAACTACAAGTAATAGGTACCCAAGATGGCAGATGAAAACATCCACTCTGACATGGTCAGCAAGTCTTTTGCGCGTAGGATGAAGATTTCCATCCTGCTTCATATGCCTAAATCCTTTCTCTATCTTATCTTTTGAAAAGTAGAGTTTGAAAATTTCTGCAGCTTCAATGTCCATGTTTGTAAGAATACAAAACTTCCCATCACGTTTTTTTGCACGGTTGAGTTCAATTTTGTTTAGACGCCAGGTAACTCCATTCTTCTTAGTTGATTCAATAATAAAATACTTTATAGATCCCTGAATTATCTCTTTGGCTTTTTCAAATGTAAGATTACTCTCTGCCTTGAGAGAGGATACTGCAGTATCAATTTTGCGTTGACGGGTTTCAACTTGAACAGCAGCCATACAAGGATTGTAATAGAGGAGGACGGTCTTCCTCTTTCCATAAATGTTCTTGGTGAATTTTTTCAGCTTAAATGTTTGGTTTTTGTGCTCAACTAGTTCCCAATAATCTTTTGATACATCTGTCTTCAATTTAAGATTTTCAACAAACTTGTGATTTGATTTGAGTACAATAATATAATCATACTCTACAGTGTCCATTAACCTCATGTTATCTTCTGAATCCATGCCACGATCCATTATGAGGAGCCCTTCCTTCTTCTTGAGAATAAATTTAGCATAATAAATCATTTCATAGACTGTTTTGGTATCATGGATATTTCCTTCAAACACCTTTGTTATGATTGGAATGCCATATCTACCATTCATAACCATGCCAATGTTTATTTGCAGCTTGTCAATAGCATCATCACGACTATAGCCTAGAAATGCAATTGGACAGCACCTGCCTTCAAAGTATGTTGAGGTTATATCATAGAAGAATATATCCTCTTCATCACCAAACAGCGGCAATGCTGCATTATACAAGTCTATTGAAATCCTAAAAAGGTGATCAATATTTCTTTCTTCGTCATAAAGTTTGCTCATTAGATATTGTTGGGTATTGTCTGTGATGCGTCCAGGATCAAAATCCAACAAGTGGGGGAGATGGGTTGTTTTTACCCATCTAGAGAGGTTAGATGAACTGGGTTTATCATCAAGTAAACGATGTGCTGATGTCAAGAAAAGCTCAAGACCGAGAGATAAGCCCTGCCTTTTTGGCACATATTTGTTGATAAGATTTATCATGTCCAGCTTCTCAGCAGCATGATAAAGCAGTGCAATATCTCCAAAGCGGTAAGTTGCAACTAGCCTTCTCTTGACAATTGGCTTTGCATCTGGGTTTTCTCGAGGATCCACTGTTCCATAATACTCCAAAACCCTCTGCTTAACCTTCCCATTTTTATCTCGATAGCCCTCTACCTTCATGAAGTACTTTTTCCCTTTCACTTTTCTTCCAACAATATATGTCATGTTGCATTAAATTTAATACAACAAAATAAAAACCTTTCTATGTGGGTTTTTATCAATTTATCGTCGATGAGAGCTCTGTTGTGATAACTTTTATCTGAACTCAGTTCAGAAACTCAGGTAATAACAGGCAAAAGAGTTGGTTCGCCTTTTGCCGTAAACGGAATAGATTAATTTAAAATCCTTATCAGAGGATAACCCTTGGTGACCTGATGAAATTAACCTTTAGAATCGGAGCTCAGGCAGGGGCAGGGGTAATGGTAACCGGCAGAATGCTCGGAACTTGTTTCACCCGCGGCGGATATAATGTACTGGGATACCCTGAATATCCTTCACTGGTAAGGGGAGGGCACAACGCCTACCAGGTGAGAATCAGCGACGGAGACGTTAGTTCACCTATTTCAAAATGTGATGTTCTCCTTGCATTGAACAAGGATGCAATATTCTACCACAAGGATATTATGGAAACAGGAGGAATAATTTTATATGACAAAACAAGGGACGCCAGCGAACTCAAAATCGAAAAAGCAGTCACACTCCAGGCTCTCCCGGTAAAAGAATTGCTTGAAAAAGCAGGTGCAACCCCTCTTATGGCAAATGCAGTGGAAATCGGTGCAGCACTGGCAAGTATAGATTACCCCCTTGAGATATTTGAAAATGTCCTTAAAGACGAATTTGGAAGAAAAGGAGAGGATGTTGTTTCCAAGAACGTTGCTGCCGCCCGAGCGGGTTATGAATACCTCAAGGAAAATGTAAAACCCATAAAAAATGTTAAACCTCTCAGCGATAAGAAAAAACTGTTCCTGACCGGAAATGAATCAATAGCATTGGGAGCAGTGAAGGGGGGGATAAAATTCTATGCTGCCTACCCTATGACTCCTGCTTCAGGCATACTCCATTATCTTTGCAAGCAGGAAAGAAATTTTGACATGATAGTAAAACAAACTGAGGATGAAATTTCAGCGATAAATGAGGTAATAGGAGCAA
>JBNGDW010000095.1:0-5067 GCA_049975325.1 Cloacimonadia bacterium
CCTGTTCAGGCGTAAGGTCCAAAAGAAAAGTGACATCAGGCGTAAGCCCCTCTGTTGCTATTATATTCATAGTAGAAATCTTATCTTTTGGTATGTTACGAGCCAAGCCCTGATAGGCATAAGTTGAGTCATAATATCGGTCTGATATTACTATTTTTCCTTCCTTCAGAGCAGGGAGAATCCATTCTACAGTGTGCTGACTACGGCTTGCCAGGTAGAGAAAGAGTTCCGTAAGCGCATGCATTTCTGTTAGTTCTTTATTTAGAAGAATTTCTCTTATTTTCTCAGAAATGCGCGGTCCTCCCGGCTCCCTCGTGAATAAGACTGCATATCCGGATGTAGTGAGAAATTTCGCCAGAAGCTCTGCCTGCGTGGTTTTACCACATCCTTCTATACCTTCAAATGTAATAAATAATCCTTTTCCCATATATCAAATTAATCTTCTTTCTGTCTATAAAATAAGTCCCTATCCGCCAGCTGGCGGACAGATAATTTTTAAGTTAAGCATAATCAACCTGCAAGAGTTTTATCGGAAGAAGAATGGTACGCCCGGAGGGATTCGAACCCCCAACACTCGGATCCGAAGTCCGATGCTCTATCCAGTTGAACTACGGGCGCTTCTTTTGGGTAGAATAAAACTTTTTCTTTTTTCTGTCAATGATTTTTTTGCCATATATATCTAATTTTTAAGATGTTCCCAAAATGGTACCCCAGAGAGGATTCGAACCTCCGACCAACGGTTTAGGAAACCGCTGCTCTATCCTTCTGAGCTACTGGGGCACTAACACATAGTCATGGTACGCCCGAAGGGACTCGAACCCTTAGGCTTCAGATCCGGAATCTGATGTTCTATCCGATTGAACTACGGGCGCACTCTAAATCTTAAGTAAAATTATTTAAATAAAATTTTCTAATAAGGCGAGGAATTAAATAAAAAATACCCCTCTCAATGAAGTATGTCAATTTTATCAACAGATACAAACTCTCTGATGGTATTATCAGAAAGCTGTACAATTAATGAGCCGCTATCTGAAATGCCACTGGCTCTACCAATATATTCTCTTTTGTTGTGAGAAATCCGTATTAAGCGGCTTCTAAGATAGTCATAGGTGTTAAAATAATCTATAAACATGCTCAATTTTTTTGAAGCATAGAGAGGGTAACTTTTTCCAAATTCTGTAAGCAATACATGCAGAAGCTTGCCTATTTTTGTCCTTTTGCTGGTTTCGATCCGGATTGATGTGGCCACTTCACTAATTTCTGGAGGGAATTTTTTCTGATTGATGTTGATACCAATGCCGATAATAACAGCAGGTTGATTTTTGTGTGGTGAGTTGTAATTTCCCTGGGTTACTAGGATTCCAGCCACTTTCTTGTCGCTGTAAAAAACATCATTGGGCCATTTTATAGAGAGTGGGGCTGCCGGAAAAAAGTTCAGAATTGTTCTATGTACCAGATTGCCTGCCCATATTGTTATGGCTGCGTTATCTGTTAAATCAGGTTCAAGGATTACAAGAGAACACCAGAGCCCACCTGGTGATGATACCCATTTACTCCCTCTCCTACCTATGCCTGCAGTCTGCCTTTTGGCAACAAGGGCTGTATTCTCGGTAATAATCCATTGTTTTAGCATCTGCTTTGCCAGATGCTGTGTTGATTCTACAGTACGATAAAGTCTGATATTGGGGAAGAATTGAGAATGCATGGGCTGTTATAAGATTAACATAGCATCACCATAGCTATAAAACCGAAAGTTTTCTTTAATTGCTTTTTGATATGCTTCTAAGATAAATTCTCGACCAGCAAAGGCAGAGACAAGCATCAGTAGGGTAGATTTTGGTAAGTGAAAATTTGTAATCATTCTGTCTACAACCTTAAACTTGTATCCATGATAGATAAAGAGGTTTGTCCGTTTTCTTCCCGCTTGAACTTTTCCCTGCTCATAGAAGCTTTCCAGGGTGCGAACCGATGTGGTTCCAACAGCGACAATCTTTTTACCTTCCCTTTTTGCCGTATTTATTCTTTCTGCGGTGCTTTCCGGCAATTCGCAAAATTCTGTGTGGATTTTGTGCTCTTTGATATTTTCTGTTTCCACCGGACGAAAGGTATCCAGTCCGATATTGAGGTTCACAGTGACTATTTCTATTCCAATCTTTTGAGCCTGCTTAAGTAATCCACTGGTAAAATGGAGACCGGCTGTAGGTGCGGCAACGGAACCAGGTTTCTTGGCATAGACTGTTTGATAGCGATTTTTATCATCAGGAATGTCTTCCCTTTTGATATAGGGGGGCAAGGGGACTTTGCCGATTTTATCCAAAAGAGCAAAAAAGTCGCCTTCATAGGAGAATTTGATAACACATTCGCCATGTTCCCGATGCTCTATGATTTCTCCTGTAAGCATTCCTTCCTTAAAGATAATTTTATCTCTTGCCCTAATCCTGCGTCCCGGCTTAACAAGGCATCTCCACAGTTTTTGTTGATCTATTTCTTCAAGCAGCAAAATTTCAACCTTAGCCCCGGAAGTTTTATTTCCTATAAGCCTTGCGGGAATGACTTTTGTCTCGTTGAGTACAAGTACATTCGAAGGGTCAAGGTAAGAGAGTATATTAGAAAATTTATCGATATAAATCTTTTTACCGCTCCTCTCAAGCACCATAAGCCTGGAGTCAGATCTCTCTTTTGGAGGATATTGAGCTATCATTTCTGGTGGAAGGTAATAATCAAACTGAGAAAGTTTATAATCTGTCATTGAGTAGTAGATTACAAAAGGAATAAAATTTTCTATCCTGCCAGCGGTAGATTAACTTTTTCTGCATTTTGCAGTTCAAAGGTAAAACTCCCGACTTTGAGCCCGGTGATGATTCTCACAGGTGTTTTATATTCATCTGCAGTTACCCAGATGGATGTCTCCCCCTCTTGTTTTTCAATCTCTTCATTTATTGCAGTCAGATGTAGCTTAAAGCATTCTCTTGTTCCAAAAATGGTTTTCAGGGGTTTCTTCTCGAGAACAGTCACCTTTATTTGTAGGTTTCTACCGTCAGTAATTACATTGGCGAAGAAAGAATCTCCTACCTTGAAATCTTGAACTCGTATGTAATAAATAGCGGAGAGAGGGTCCTGTGGATTAGGTAGTGTTTTTAACTCTTCTCGCTCCTGAGAATCTGTATGAATTTTGACATAGTATGTTAAAGTATCTTCGGGGAAGTTATAATGAATTCTGAATTGTCTATATGAACCTTCAGAAAGACGTTTGACGAATTTTCTTGAAACAAGTTTTTCTATATCCCAGTATGAATCAAGCTTATCTCTGATTTTATAAAAAACATCGAAGAAAGAGTTTGTGGTAATTCTTGCTTGGATCAAAAAGCATCCATGCCCAGAAATGGAATCCCCTTCAGTAATAGTAAGGGTTGCTTCACCGGCATTTATTATACCAAAATTTGCCTTGAATGTGAGGTGTTCCCCAATTTGGAATGGAAGCCTATGCGGGTCTGCATGTAAAAAATTTATATTCGCACATTGTGCTAAGGTCAAGGTGAATAGTACTATCAGGATGGAGCGAAATTTCAGAGCAGACCTCCAGAGATATGGATATTTTGTCCCGTAATGTAAGTGTTCTGTCTCGAGGCAAGAAATAGGGAAAGATGAGCCATATCTTCTGGCGTTGCCAGGCGGCCAAGTGGTATTCTTGATAGCATATCATAATAGTATTTTTTCCGAAATGAACGATATGCCTCATCAAAATGTGAGTCATCAATCTCTACAGGTCCTGGAAGTATGCCATTGACTAATATTCCATGTTCCCCCTCCTCTGCCGCAAGTGTTTCTACAAGATTTGATACACCTGCTTTCGATGCTGCATAAGCACTGCCCCTGGCAAGTCCAATTTCAGCAACAGATGAACTCAGCAGGACTATCCGTGCCCAAGGAGCCCTTCTAAGATATGGAAGCACAATCTTGAGAATATAGTAGGTACCTAACAAATTAACATTAATAATCCTTTCCCAATGATGAATATCTGTGTCAGAAAGGAGTACAGGGATATCGCTTCGGATAGCAGCCGCATGAATAAAAGCGTTTACGCCTTCATCAGGAAGCATGTTATGTAAAATCTTATTGCAGACTTCATAGTTTGAAATATCCGCGGGAAAACATATAGCCTCACAATTAGATTCAATTTTTTCCCGAAGATGGTCTAACTTTTCCCTATTGCGTCCACCTAAAATTACCCGTGTAAACTTATGTGAGGCAGATTCAGCAATAACAGAACCTATATTGCCACTTGCTCCTGTAATGATTATTGTGGACATATCTCTCGAATTACCTCTAAGATGATGTTTGCCGCTTCAAATTTTTCAGTATTTTCTATCGTTTTTTCAAGATGGTCTGTGAGGATTGTGCAGCTCGTATAATCCGAACCTGCTACTGAAAGGGGATTTGCAATAATCATATCAAGATTCTTTTTTTGCATTTTCTCTCTGGCATTTTCAATCATATTCTCGGATTCAAGCGCGAAGCCTACCAGCCGTTGAGAGTGCTTCTTTCGTGTTCCGAGTTCTTGTAAAATATCTTGCGTGGGCATCAGAGTTAAGGTTATGGTATTACCAGTCTTTTTGAGTTTTCCTTTTTCCCTTTTAGATGGGGTATAATCAGCCACTGCTGCTGCCATGATTCCTATGTCACAGTTTTCCCATCTGTTTGTCACCTCCAGATACATATCCCTTGCAGAGATTACTTCTATAGTTTCGACATTATTGGGTGCTGGGAGCTCTGTTGGCGAGGTGATAAGGGTCACATCTGCCCCACGCATACTTGCCGCCTGAGCAATTGAATAGCCGAGCTTTCCAGATGAATTATTTCTAAGAAAACGCAAGTCATCCCAGTATTCATGAGTAGAACCTGCTGTTACCAGGATTTTCTTTTCCGTAAAATCCCTTTCATAGGATGACCAGCATTCGATATATTTTACAAGGTCATCAATATCAGGCAGGCGGCCTTTTCCTTCATATCCGCAAGCCAACCACCCACTTGCTGGCGTCACGAAGAGGCAACCCATCTCTTGTAAGA
>JBNGDW010000096.1:0-5060 GCA_049975325.1 Cloacimonadia bacterium
CGCTATGTAGGTGTTGCAGGGACGCCCAATCCCCATGCTAACCAGGGTTAGGTGCGCCCCTTGGGGCGGGTAACCTAGAGGCTGTGCGAAAGTTTTCTTCTATAAAATCGACGATTTCCTCCTGAAAAACGGAGCAGTAACAGCAAACCTTTTGCGGATTTTGGCGGACAAAAAACAAATGCCAATGGCAAAGCAATTAGTCTGGGGTAGGATTGCATCAAAAATGGGGGCATCCCTCCTTGTATACAAAAGAACAGTGTTAAAAATATTATCAGATTCCTATAAACCGTCAAATAGCTAAAAAAAGCCTGCAAATTATCTCTTTTCAAAATCAGAAAGAGGAGAGATTATTAATTATTATCTAGTCAATCCAATAGGATCAATCTTCTAATTCTTTTATCCTTTTTGTCTTTCTTTTTCTTTATTCTTCCCTGATCTTCCAGTTTTTCAATGATGGAATTCACTTTCTTCCATCCCCAGCCCACCTCTGTCACAATATCTGAGGGTTTGGGTGGCAAACCAGTTTCTTCTTCAATCTCTTTGATTTTTTGAAGTACCAGTTCTTCTTCTGGAACATCAAATTCTCTTTCCATCCTCAGCAACTTTTTCAGGTTCTCAATAATCTCATAAACGTCTGGGGATAATTCCTTTATGGCATCGAGTTTTTTTGCTGATATTTCCTCCAGTTTATTCTTTATTTCATTAAATTCAGCTGACAATAATTTCGAGGCATCCCCAACATACCCTACTCCGCCAGTGGCCCGAATAAATTTCACCACATTATAGATCTTAGGTGAAATGCTTTTTATCGCTCTCAGATCCTTGTCACTTAGTTCCCTAATTTCTTCTACATCAGATCTAAGAAGATTTTGGACCTTATCCGCTTCCTTAAAAATTCTCATCTCTTCTTGTATCTCCTCGTTCTCAAGAGCAAAGGGATGATGGAGGGGTGGTCTGAACTGGACGAAGAAAGGGTTTCCATAGTTGGCAAAACTTACCACCCCCTGACCGGTTTTCAGCTTTGGAAGATAATTTGCAAATTCAGACCCTATATCCTTGCTGGCCCTTTGCAAGTCCCCCTCGTAGGAGGTCCTAAGCCTTATTTTGGTGGCGGTGTTTGCTCTTATGGATTCTTTGAAGTCTGTCATAACTTGCGAGATAAATATAGTTCCTATTCCTTTTCTTCTCAGCTCCCGGATCACCCGGTCCAAAAATAAATACAGTTCTTGAGGAATCCCTGGTGTATTTTTGGGGATAAATCGGTGGGCTTCTTCGAGGATCAACATAAGTTTTAATTCCTGAGTGTCGGGCTGAGAATAAAAATATGAGAGCAGTTCTCGCATGAGGAAATAAGAGGTATATACTTTCTGGGTGTCTGTCAGATGATCGAGAGACACCACGGATATTTCTCCTGAGCTCCAAGCTTCGGTAATGTTTAATTTTTCGCCACTGAACAAAAAAGGATAGCCTTCTAGTTCCTCCAGCTTGAGTTTCGTTTCGAAGACATTCTTTTCGTTAACCTTCCCCCATTCCTCCAGTTCTTTCCGTAGCGTGATATAGTTGAGATCCTTTTCCTCTTCCCAGCTATCCAATATCACTGCCCTGAGATATGTTGCCTCTTTGCTGGTTAAATCACAAACAGATTTTATGATCGCTGCCATTTCATAGGCACATTGCTGTAACTCATCTCGTTTGTTTGTTTCTGGGCGGGCAAGTAAATTTGTTTCTAAATTTATTCCAGTCTCTGAGTTTGGCGTGTATATTTTCCCATTGAATCCTGTTGGGTCAACTTCCCTCATTTCGAATTTATCATAACGTTTAATGAGATCCTCATCCTGACAGGGCTTTAGGAAGCCAGTCCATTGTTTGGAGGTATCCAATACCAACACAGGTATGTTATGGATCAGTGCCCCTTCTACGATATCTGAGGCACAGACGGTTTTACCGCTTCCGGTGCCGCCTACAATGAGGGTATGCTGAGGGCCTTGCTCATCAAAATCGAAAAGATAGGGGATTTGGCTTGTTTTTACACCGTTTTCCAGAATGAATCCCATATAGCCCAGCCGCTTTTCTTGGTTCTCAAGGGAAGGAAGCTTGCTGAAATCAGGCTGAGGTAATTCTTTTTCAGCTGCAGGCTTAGAAACTGCCCGCCTCATCATTGCGGCAATTCCCTGGGCAATGGCACCGCTTTCTTGGATGTACCTATCTCCCACTTTGATATCTTTGCCAGCCCGGTAGATAAGCAATTCTTCAAGTTCTGTTTTCAGATCCTCAAGCTCGTCAAGACCGTAGTCTTTGATGAGTTCATCAAGTGATCGTGGATCCAACAGTCCGATGCTTCGTGCTGAAAGTCCAAGAGCAGGTTTATCCAAATCCTCGATTATTACCCGGAATCCATGCCATGCCTGAGCCTTTATTATTTTGTTTTTATACTGGAGATCATCAAGGATGCCAGATAGTGTTTCTCCAAGCTCTTCTCCATTGGCAATTCTAGCGGGAGATTTTGCCCTTATGATAAAGGTTGCTGCCATTCCCTTCCTTTTATACTCTCTGGCTAGTGTTTCATTCAGCTCTTTTTCTTCCTCTAGCGCACTCAGTTTGGCAGTCAGCTCGTTAATTTCATTTTTCAAAGAGCCCATTTCCCTGCCAGTCGAAAGGCCAGATTCCTGCTCAAATTTCAGCTTATTCAGCCTTTCCTTTTTGAAATCTATTCTTTTTTTCACTTCCTTAATTTGTTTTGTCAATAGTGTGTTATCAATTCTTACGACATTTGATGACAGGGAATTGATGTACAAAACATACAACTCAAAGGATGGTACTGCTTCCTTGAGGTATTCTGAAAATGTACCGATGCTGGCAAGTCTGCTATGGTATTCATCGCCTTCCAGTCCATATTTTTTCTGAAAATCCTCTAATTTGTGCACATCTTTGATATAGTACTCCCGTGAACCCTGCAGGAGAAATAAGTCCGGTCTTATTTCAATAAATTCAACGAGAGATTTCTTGTCTGGAAACCAGTAAATTTCTGATTTTCTTTCTCCATATTTCAAATCTGCAATGAGACTACACTTTCCACCAATTCTTTTCATTTTGTCCTCTTAAAGCCACTCGATGAGAGCAGTTTACACACTCATATTCCGTAGCACTCAGTTCGATATAAGAAGTCTGATCACCGCAATTGGGGCAAACTTTGGGTAGGTCTTCATATAACCGGCTGCCTATCTTTGCTAACATATTTTTTAATAGCTCATTACAGTGGTTGTCCAGTTCCCCCCATTGACTTCGTAACATGCTCTGGGCGGTCATCTCATCTTTCTCAATGTGCTTATTGATCAAGTAAATTAGATAGACGATCAACAGGTTATCCAAATAGCTGCTCTTGTACCTGGTACTTATCACTTCATGCGCCTGATTAACCTTATTTTTTGCATTTCCCTCGTCTCCATCAATCATTGAGATGCAGGCATCACAGAATAATTTGTAAGCCATATATGACTTGGGAATCGAAGTAGACGCCCCATCAAATATTTGTTTTGCCTCCTCGATTTCCACTTTACTGTTTTCCGTTATTCCCTCTATCAGAAGTTTCAATCCTTCGCATAAATTTACCAATGAATTTAACTCAAGTTTAAGTTCCCCTCTCGCATACAATAATATTTCCTTTCCCAGATTTATTGTCTCAGTAAGAAATTGTATAGCCATTATTTCATTTTCTGCTTGTAGGCTTTGCTTAATTCGCTCATGAAAATCAAGTTTTCTTAAATGTATTTCTCCCCCGTTTTCAGAGTCCAAAGACAATGATTTCGTTAGACATTTCCTTGCCTCTGCAAAATCCCCATATCGGTTATATAGTTCTGATAAAATGAGCAACCTCTGGGATTTTATTGCATTTCCATATTCATCACCAAATTGTCGTTGGAAAGACGTTCCTACTTTCTTGAACAATAAAATGCTAATTGTATTAAGTTTCTCGAAGAATTGAGAGGCCTTGCCGAAAATTCGTATTGCCTCTATGTAGTCACCATTCATCTCTGCTTCTTTTGCTTTTTTGGTGAGATCAGCGATAAGCATATAACATTCTTCTAGCCTCGCTGCGGTACCAGCTTCCGAAGATGGCTCCATTACGTTTCCTAAATGTTCAACCTTGTACCACAGGTCTGCAAGTTTTTTTGTGAGGCCAATTTCATAAGCTAGGATGGACCTTTTATCACCTTACCTTACATGGTTTTTATTTTTAAAAAGGTTCCTCCCCAACCTTAGTGCCGCATCTCTCGCATATTAAATCAGTTCTTTTGCCTTTAGTTCCCCAGATGTTACTAATAAACTTTCTACCTATCTGGTAACTATTACAATTTGGACATCTTAGATCCATACTCACTATCGATGGTCCTCCCATCCTATCAATCCTGACAATGTGCCAGGGTGGAAGCTCAGCAGGCATCATCCCTTCTCCATGAGGCGGTTGGATGCTGAAGAAAAAATGAGCGCCCTTTCTTTTATTAATTAGAACGTACAAGCGGTATCCTTTGTACGTGAAAGCCATCATAACACAATGTCTTTAGATTATTTTATTTTTCCGAAAAAACCTGCCTATGGATAAAAAACCAGAAGAGTAATTTATTTATATTAGGACGGGTTAATATAATATAGTGAAAGAAATGGGCGGAAAAAAAATAGGTTAATTATCATTCCCTCGAAAATGCCACTCAAATTCCATTTTAGAATTTGGCGGCAAGAAGTCTTTAGACCATCTAACGATTTTTTTATCATTTTTTTCAATTCCTTATACGTGCAATCTTCGAAATCCTTACCGTACATCTCATGGGCAATTTGTTCTTTTTGACTATCAGATTCTATTTCAAATTTGTTTATCTCTCCAATCAGGTTCTCCTTCATGTTTTTCATGATAAATTCGTGCTGAACCTCGTTTTGTTGGTCTTTCGGCAACAGCCAAAAATGTTTATTATGCCTGTCAATGCTCCGCTCATCCAAATCCTTCTCTGTAAAGCCAAAATTTTTCATTCTCACTTCGATAGTATTTTTGGTACTGTCCTAATTTA
>JBNGDW010000097.1:0-5038 GCA_049975325.1 Cloacimonadia bacterium
GACGACCTGGCTTTTTACCAAGAGGATACATAGTACTAAAAGTAAAGATTTGTTTATTCGCATGGAAGTCTCAATCACTAAAATAATTATATGCAATATTAGGCTTGTGAGTAAATGGATTTTCTATAACTTTAATTGGCACATGGTATACACTGGACAGGATTTCTTCTTCAATTACGGCGGCTGTTTTATCGAAGCGAACCGCTTTGCCATTAGCAAGCAGGAGTATTTTATCGCAAAACTCTGCAGCAAGATTAATATTGTGTGATACTGCTATAACCGTTTTCCCTTTTTCTTTATTAAGTTTTTTTAAAAGAGAGAAGATTCTGATCTGATGATGGATATCCAGATGTGCTCCGGGTTCATCCAGCATCAGAATATTAGTATCTTGATTGAGGGTTCGAGCAAGCATAACTAACTGCTGTTCACCACCGCTTATTTCTGAAATTCTGCGATTTGCAAGCAGCTCTATCTCCAATTCCTTGAGTACACTTCTTGTTGCCTCTATATCAAGATGAGTAAAATTCTGCCAGAAACCTACATAAGGATATCTTCCCATCTGTACTATATCCTCGAC
Organism: Cloacimonadia bacterium; assembly: GCA_049975325.1. GTDB lineage: Bacteria > Cloacimonadota > Cloacimonadia > JGIOTU-2 > JBNGDW01 > JBNGDW01. Next base: position 578 of record JBNGDW010000097.1, read on the forward strand.
AGTGAAATCAAATTCATAGTAATTTTGTTGAGCGACGACTGCTATCTTTTTTGCTAATTCTCGTTTTTTGTATGTACAAATTGGTTTGTCTTCAAGTAGGATTCTGCCCTGAATATTTCTCAGAAATCCACTCAAGCATTTCAGCAAAGTTGATTTTCCCGCCCCATTCGGACCGATTATGCCTATAAAGTCATGCGGCTCGACAACAAAAGAGAGTTTTTCCAAGGCAGAAACTTTTTCATATTGGAAAGAAAGAGATTCAACTTTAATCATACTTTCATCTATTCTTCCGTAATAGATACACAAAAAATGGGGCTCCAAAAATAGCAGTAATAACCCCGACTGGCAGTTCAATAACCAGAATTGAGCGAGCAATTGTATCACAAAACACGAGAAAGGTAGCACCTAATATACCCGAAAGAGCCAGCAGGTATCGGTTGTTAGGTCCGATAATCATCCTACAAATATGGGGAATGATAAGCCCCACAAAACCGATAATTCCAGTAAATGCAACCACTATGCCTACTAATAATGAAGAAAGAACAAAGAGTGTTTTCCTGGTACGCTGCACATCGATTCCCATACTATCGGCTGTGTAGTCACCTAAGGAGAGAATATTTATGCGGAGAGCAAAGATGTTTAATATGACAACACCAATCAGTGAGACACCCAGAAGAATCCATAGTAAGTAGAGGTTTTGGCTTGAAAAGATATAGCCAAGATTTCCCATCAAGATGGCAAAGATTTGTCCTAACTCTTGCTGGAATATGCTCATAATAAGTGAAATAATGGCGGAGAAGAAAAGGCTTACTATAATTCCTGCAAGAATTAGTCGCGTTCGTTCTATGAAATGATCTTTCTGGGCAAGATTCCAGACCAGGACAATGGTAAAAAGCGCCCCCAAAAAGCCAAAGAGAGGCATTAAAAACACCTGCCTTAATACAAGAGCAATAATGCTGCCCAGCGCAGCTCCAGAGGAAATACCAAGGAGATAGGGCTCAGCCAATGGATTGTTAAGCATTCCCTGTAAAACCCCACCAGTTGTAGCAAGCACAAGGCCGGTAATAAGACCAAGTATGATTCTTGGAATACGAATCTTGAAAAGAATCTGTCTTCCCGCATCAGAAAGAGAAAATAAATTTATATCAGCCGCTCCCGTGTTCAATGCAAAAAGGATAACACCAAAAAGCAATACAGTTGCTATTGTAAAACTCGTTGCTTTTTTGGACGAGATTGGTGTGCGTTTCATTTATAATCTTGAAATATTTGCGAAAGTATCCTTATTCCATGAATAGAACGGGGTCCAGCACGAACAATAAGTTCCATATCAAAGTCCTCTTGAGTATAGATTCTGCCATTCTGTACCGCTCCGATTTGTTCCCATCCAGCCCTTTGCATAATATCCTTTTTTGTTATACCAGGGTATGTTACTATAATGATATCAGGGTCTCGTGCTACAACACTTTCTGGGGTTACACGGCAGTACTCACGAGGAAGCTCAGGAAAGATATTCTTCCCACCACTCTTATGAATCAGATCTCCTATAAAGGAATTGGAAGAGACCGTCATAAGTGGATTATTATAAATCTCGACATAAACTTTCGGTGTTTTAACAGGCTTGGCAATGGTGGAAAGGGTGGTGCGAAACTCTTGTATAAGCACTTCAGCTTCTTTTGATTTGCCTATCAAGTTGCCTATTTCTTTAATGACATTAAGCAGTTCTTCAATACTTTGTGGGTAAAATTGGTACACAGTGAGTCCAAGCTTTTTCAGGTTATTCCTTACAATCTCTTGTTCAAGGGCTGATACAAAGACAATATCAGGTTCGAGTGACACAATTGCCTCAATATTTGGCGAGCTGAAACTCCCCACTTTTGGTTTTTTTTGTAAGGAGGACGGGAAATCACATTCATTGGTAAGGGCAACGATATTTTTTTCTCCTCCGAGAGCAGAGATGATCTCAGCAATCTCAGGTGAGAGCACTACAATTTTAGGCTTAACTCCCTCGGATACAGAATTTCCTGCATCACATCCTGCTAAAAAGAACCCCCCAATAAAAATGCATATACAGCTAATAAAAACCTTTTTCATTATTTATCCTCAAACATATCTAAGTATTAAAAAAATTTATCTTCTGAATACCTGTACCAATAAAAAAGAACCCAATTTCATCCTTCAGAAGCAGGCTAAGGTAAAATTGGGTCTTATAAAATTATTAGGCCCCAATCCCTTCGACCGCGAGACGAGAGTCATATTTGCAGGGCAGGTTTCCTGGCTTGCAGCAAGACAGTAGAAAAAGCCTTCCCATCACACATCAGTCTTGCATAGATGTGCAACAGTGACTTTTTCTGTAAAGAGGTATACCTCTTTAACGCTGCTTACAGTGGCGGTGACCGCTCCCGACTTCATCCAGAGCCTATCCGCCAGATGGCGAATAACTCTGGCATTCCGGGATTCCCTTTTTGTAACACAGTCAACCCTAGGACAAGATAGGGCTGGCAAAACACCCTGCAAACACACACTATTTATTTTTAACCAAAAAAGAGGAGAGAAAAAAATATTTGTCAATTTTTCTGAATTTTTAGTTCCATTAATCAATACTATAAAGGAGAATTTTTACTATTATTACTAAATTTTTTCTTTACGGACTTAGTAAAATTACTTGACATAGAAATCTTGACACGAAAATCTTTGTTGACAAAAGAAAGAATCAAAAAAGTAACACAAAGCCCTCAAAGAACACAAAGAAAAAATAAGAAATGGTGACTGGGAGAAAGGGTGAAAAGGAGAAATTGAGAAGCGGGAGGAGCTGAGATTTGATATCTTATAATCCATGTTTATTATTAATTATTCATTGCTTTTTGCTGTAATCTTTTAATTTGCAATACATTTATCTTGACGACATTCTGTAGTTGTTTCTATTTTTACTTATAAAAAGAAGAAAGTAAGATGAAACGATCGCTAAGAGGTATTTTAGGTAGGTTAAAACCAGAACAGGAGCAGTCTGAAGAGAGGGTTGAGAGACGCATTCAGATTGCTGCCTGCGTATTGCTTGTCGAGCTTGCCGGGTCAGACGAGGAATTTACGGACGAGGAACGAGAACGGATTATAGAAATACTCAAAGAGCAGTTTGATCTTTCAGATGAGGAAGTTAGGGAGCTTATTGACACTGCTCAGCAGGCTCGGAAAGAGAGCGTTGATCTCTGGCAATTTACAAATCTAATCAACCAGAATTTTTCCGAAAAAGAAAAAATTGACATAGTAGAAAATGCATGGCGGGTTGTTTACGCAGATGGAAAATTGAGTCATCATGAAGATTATGTGATTCATAAGATTTCAAATTTACTCAGATTAAGTCATACAGATTTAATCAATGCAAAGCTTCGGGTAGGTGAAAATGAAAAAAGAGATTAAGGAACTTTGGCCAGAATTAGAATGGATAGAGGACGCAGATTTACGAGAAAAAGTTGCTGCAACATGGGAGCTTGCACTTAAAAAGAGTGTCCTAACTATCCAAGACCTTGAAAAAATCCCCTTTACTCTTCTGGTAAAAAACTGTAAGGTGAGTTTTATGGCTCACAAAAGAGCGGTAGTCCATATTGCATTTCAGTCAGCTAAGGTTATGAAAGAGTTTTTTGGGGAAAATCTGCCTCTCAACCTTGATGTGGTTGTGGCTGGAGCAATTCTTGCTGATGTTGGAAAACTGCTCGAATATGAAAAAGAGGGTGATTCTATCCGCTTTAGCAAATCTGGCCAGTTACTTCGGCATGCATTTACAGGTGTTTCACTTGCGCAAGCCTGCGACGTGCCTGATGAGGTCTGCCATGTAATAGCCGTCCATTCAAGAGAAGGAGATACATTTAAACGAACTACTGAAGGATTGATTGTCCATCATGCAGATTTTATGGCATATCTCCCATTTAAAAATCTAGAAAGATTGGCATAAAGGATTTTAGGGTGTGGCAACCAGGCTGCCACTATAGAGGTTATATATCATAACTTATCCATAAATTATCCTATCTAAAATAAGCAGGATTTTTTACCACTAATTTTTTACTATTATGACAAAGCATTTACCGCGTAGTGTATTGATCCTGATTCTCTTTTTAGGCATCAGTATTCTTTCTTATGCGGATTCACCCTTTTCAGAGGACTATTTTTCCGCAAGCCATATCTTACAGACAAATCTGTATCTATCCATTGCATTTCAAGCCGGAGATGAAAAGATAGCTGACAAAATTTTTACCCATTTTACTGATATAACACAAGAGGTAAACCGTGATGTGGGATTCTATGATGTTCCCCAGATTAAATTGATCTTAGCACACAATGAAAGAGAATTTGAGGATTATATTTCTCAATTTAACGCCTTGCCAGAGACAAGTGCAGCAGTCTCCTTACCTGCCTACAATCTCATAATCATAAAAAATCCCAGAGACTTGCAGGTTTATACACCCCCAG
>JBNGDW010000098.1:0-2857 GCA_049975325.1 Cloacimonadia bacterium
GAACAGATGCAATAAATGCCAGAATGGAGAATCCAGACAGGTCAGTAAGATGGATAAAAAGATACATGGGGGAGGAGAAGTTTCCGCAGCCCATCCTTGGCAAGGACTGGACTCCAGCGGAATTGTCTTCGGTAATTCTCAAGAAACTCAAAAACGATTGCTCAAAACAAATTGGACCAGTGCAGGACGTTGTTATTACGGTACCGGCACACTTTGACGAGGTACGAAGAAAAGCCACAATGGAGGCTGGGTCAATTGCTGGACTAAATGTCATAGGGATAGTAAATGAGCCAAGCGCTGCTGCACTTTTCTATGCAACTACAAAGAAAAAATCCGGTCGAGTTGTGGTTTTTGATCTAGGTGGAGGAACTTTCGATGTCACAATTCTAGATGTTGACGGTCAAAACTGTGATTTTATATGTTCTCAAGGAGACCACAGGCTTGGAGGATACGATTTCGACCAGAAGATAACAGAGTTGTTTGATGAAGCCTATTCAAAAAAATATGGATGCAACCTTATTCAGAGCGATTCGGAGCGAATCAGTTACGAGAAACAAGCGGAAGATGCGAAAAGAGCTCTATCTAAGCGAGAGAAGATCAAAGAAATTTTAGTCGGTGATTCGGGAAGAATGCCTTTTGAATTAACAAGGGAACGTTTCGAAGAGTCCATTTCCTCATATTTAGCGAGGATAGAAATGTTGGTGGAAACTGCTTTAGAAGAGGCAAGCATGAAACCAGAAGAAGCGGATGCCGTACTTCTTGTAGGAGGAAGCACGAGGATTCCAATAGTCAAGAAAAGATTAGAAAAAATCTTCGGCAAAGAACCAACCGGGAGTGTCAATGTGGACGAAGCGGTAGCCTTAGGAGCTGCAATAAAGGCCGGTCTTGTAACGCTAGAGCATGATAGTGATAAATTGAATACCTCAATGATAAATAGTTTGAGTGAGATTTCCTTTGCAGATGTTTGCAACGCCTCCTACGGGACTATCTGCCTTAAAGACGACCCCGAAACAGGCCGGAAAATGCTAATGAATGACATTCTCCTGAAAAAAAATTCTAGAATACCTTGTGAAGTCACGAAAACGTATTACACTGTCGTAGATAATCAAGAAGAAATAAATGTAAAAATCACTCAAGGGGAAAACACAGACCCTGAATACGTCAGTCGTATAGCTCAAGAAGATTTCCATTTACCCCCCAATCGTCCTGCTGGAAAACCTATTGAAGTGACCTACAAATATGACGATGACCAAAGAATGCATTGCACGTTTCGGGATGTGGAATCAGGAAGATATTTGGAAATGGATATTGACACCAAGACAGGCTCTTCTTCAAGCAATAAGGGTGAAAAACAAAATAGGACGTCTTTGGATGATTTCGTGGTTGAATAAGGAAGGAATGGAGTAAAAAATGGAAATTATCATTGTAATAATAATAGGATTTTACATTTATCATATTGTTAATAATAGTAAAAAGAGAGTATTTGCAATAGATTGTACAGAAACAAAAGAACAACTTGATGATGCTGAATCTACGAGTCATCAAAAAATCAATATTTTAAATTTGAAAATAAGAGGCATGATCCAAGTCCCAATCCCAAATTATCCTGTAGTTTTTATCGTGTCGTTATTCGACTCGACTGAAGAGACAAAGCCAGTGCTTACCACTATCAATGCTTTCCAAATGAAAGAAAGCATGGCATTTCTTTATGTCTCTGATCCGGATGTTATTCCGCATCAGCAATCAATTTTTAAGGAATGGGTTGATTTTCTTAAGATCCCAACTGACGGTCTCATTTTTCCGAAAAAGGGGCCAAGAAAGCTCCAGATAGATCTCGATGTGCGGTCGGCTATAGACTTTGAAAAAATTATTGCACGTGCTTCGCAAGTACTTAATGTCGAAAATAGGAACGCTGGTTACGAGGATTTCGTTGAAAACAGAGAAAAAATTAAGAGTTTGATGATACAGCTTGCTGTTGCCGTGAGTGCGATTGATGGAGAACTTGCGCATGCAGAAACAACTGTCATCAGTGAATGGATAGATAAAACTGAATTGGCAAAAGACGGAAACGAAAACGAAGCAATCAAGAAAAGATTGAGAACAGTTTTGACAAATTTGCAAAACCGTGTACGAGAAGGTAATGAAATCGGAATCGAAGGAACATGCCAAGAAATCCTGGAAATTTCTCACCCCGCAGAAAAGTACGAGGCAATAGAGTTAGCTTTAAAAGTGGTCAATGCAGATGACTTCGCAGCTGAAAAAGAAATAAGGCTTTTGGAGAGACTCGCGAAAGCGCTGCAACTTGACCCCAAACGGTTTAGAAAGCTCATGGAGAAGCACTTGCCGCTAGAAATGCATGAAAAGGTAGATAGAGATGTGATATTAAACATTCAAGAAGGCATGACGAGGGAACAAAAGAAAAAACATTTGCGAGAAGAATACGTCAAATGGAACTCCAGAGTGACAAACCCGAATCCGGTGATTCGCAAACAAGCGGAAGATATGTTACAGCTTATTGCTGAGGCCAGGAAAGATCTTGGATGAAAACGGACAGCAGTAATCTTGGGAAATATTATAAACGATACAAAAAGTTTAAATATTCGAAAGATCAACTCGAATCATTTGGTGTTTTACCAATTACTGAGGAGCAGTTTGCTTCAGAACAAAAAATCTTGCAGATGTCCTGTTCTCAATTGTTTCAGATCATCCCTGAAGTATGCCCACGCATTTTCGAACTGGTTTCCAAAATCCATGAACGGCTTGTCGCTGACCTGGAGTTAAAAATCTTCATTCACAATTCTCCGGAAACACAGGCTTACAGCATTACAGGGAAGGAGAAAGACATGGTATTTGTCGT
>JBNGDW010000098.1:2867-5036 GCA_049975325.1 Cloacimonadia bacterium
TTCCACCTTGTTGAACTTGTTGACCCTCCCTGAAATAGGCTTTGTCATCGGTCATGAAATAGGCCACGCCATCATGCAACATTTTCGATATCCAAAATTAAATGAAGAAGAGCAAAAGGGCATAAGGCAATTCAACCTTTTGAGTTTGCACAGAGCGATGGAGATAACGGCTGACAGGTTCGGCCTTTTGGTAGTTGATTCCGTAGAAGATGCTTATAAAGCGATGCTTAAAATGGCTTCAGGTATGACAGGAGATTTTTTACGTTATGATCTTTCAGCGTATCTGGATTTGGGGAGAAAATTTTATAGGCTTGGTGGTTTTGAAAACAATTTGATTGCTACTCATCCAACAGTTTTCACCAGACTGCGAGCATTGATTTATTTTGAAATGAGCGATCTATTTTATGAATACAAGCATAGAAAAGAGAAAGCACCACTAACACAAAAGCAAATGGATAAACGTATTGATAAAGATTTGGCAGCTGCAAATGGGTTTAGGCTGATGCAGTTGAACAAGCAAGTATTGCAAAAAACGTTGCTATGGGGAGTCCTCTCAATTTTTGTCCTAGATAAACGGCTTACTAAAGAAGAACAAACTCTTATAAAGACGCATTTCCCTGAAAACAATCCAGAAGCAGCTATTCAATATGTTCGAGACTTTGGTCCCAAAAAAGTGCTGCAACGTTTTGAAGAGCAACTTGAATGCGTTATTGGGTTGCCTCTTGAAGAAAAGAAACTTTTATGTGATGACTTGCAACGTTTTGCCGGTTATTCAAAGGCAAAAGATCTGGAAACGGAGAATCTACTAAAAATCGTGTTTAAAAAAATCGGTGTATCAGCATGAGAAACTTTGTTCAAAAAGAAAGTAGGCCCCAATTTAGTGCCATAACAACAACTAGCAAGAACGAAACGATTCTATACATTCAGGATGATTAAGCAATGTTGTCCAAACTAGTTTATTTGATACCGATTCTATCCTTGCTGTTTATTGCCTTTTTTTATCCGCTCCCGTACGTTTTTTACACTTTGAACCGTATAATCACTACTTTCTTTTCAGTGATTGCTGCAGTTCAAACCTGGGAGACAAAACGCTCTTTCTCCTGTGCTTTTATCTTCGCAGCAATACTTTTCAATCCGATTGCCCCTGTTCATTTCACGAGAGCAATCTGGAAAGTTATTGATGTCATTGCTGTTTTGCCATTTATTATGCTCATCCTTTTGAGAAGGAGGTGATTGGGCTTTTCTTCTTATAAATATAAAGTAAGACAAAGAAGAAATAGGCTTATGTTGTTCTGCGATTATTTTGGGGAGGTGGCCTGTATGAGAGCAAACCTGAGCAAAATACCTGTTTTGTTTTTTACAGTCTTTGCATTAGTACTTGCTCTTTCTTCCGGTTGTGTAGGGTACGTTCTTGGTGGCTCCAACTTGGGTTATGGAGGGTATCCTTCCTTTAACCGGTATGAACCCAGTGCCCCTTTTACCAAGGAATCCTATGCCGTTGATATGTACAGGAGTGAAGTGGAGTCATACAAACAGGAAGCAGAAAACTACATAGAAAATGCCGAAAACGATATTCAGATGATTCGAGAAGCAATTAGTGATGCAATATATGATGTTAATAGAGTGGTCGATGAATACAACTTTTTCATAACTTCTTTGTATTAGCTTTCTCGGTTGGGCAAACATGCGAGAATTCCCGTCTCCACATAAACTTTCGCCTGGATGCACACGATGGAAGATGGAGGAGGTAGAACAGTGGAAGGCCTCTCGTCCTTCGTATAACTAAAGGCAATGCGTTGAGTGGAGTAGATGCATAGCCAGAACTGATTAAGGAATAACAAAGAGAAGGATACAATTGGCAAAGGTATACAAGTGGTCCAAAAATGGTCCAAATACTATGTGAGTATTATTGCCCCTTTTGCTCTATTATATATTAGCGTCTATAGTAAGTAAGTGCATCCAAAATACTACCCAACATTTATCAAAAAAGAAACAATAAAGTAAGGAATTCTTGGTTTTGCGAAAAGTCCGCTGGAGTAATATGATTAAGAATCCGCTGGAGTTGTTTAGGGGATATGTCGAGAAACCCAGTGTTTGCAAGGGTTTTACTGATTTGGTAGACGCAGCGGACTCAAAATCCGCCGGGCCAGAGGCCTGTGGGAGTTCGAG
>JBNGDW010000099.1:0-4853 GCA_049975325.1 Cloacimonadia bacterium
CAAATCATACCTAGTTCAGTACCGGGAGTTATTGCAGCAGACTTATCCACTTGGAATGAGGTACTTTATGGTGATGAATATTATGATTTTGATGGTGATGTTACTTCTGAAAACTCTCGTTATAATAAAGGGGTTGTTTTGAGCAATGGTAATTTTGAAGGAGGTACAACTTATTATCATTTTACGTTTCCTCGAACATTGGGGATTGTTAAGCAAGTCGAGTTAGTTATTCGCTATACGGATAATGGCTGGGTTTCTGATGGTCCAAAGTTGAAAATTAAAGACCATTATTTTAGTAATGATTGGGATGCTTCGGGGGATTTAGGAAAGGGTGATAATCTAGTAAAGCAATGGACCCCTGAATATTCTTCTAGATATATAGATGCGGAGGGAGATATCTATGTGGCTGTAGAGGCCAGTGCTAAGGATGCAACTGATGTTAACTGGCTTCAAATAATTGTTACTTATGACCCTGAACTTACTTGGCTCCCCGAAGGATTAAGTTTTACCAATACCCAAGCTTTGGTGGAGTTTGGTGAAGGGGCCGGCAATAGTGATTTCAGGCTAGGGTTTCTTTCAGATATCTCTTATCGAAAATATTTTGAGCAGAATCTCTACCATGGGGAATGGGGGAAAGGTCTTTTTGGATCAGGAGAAGTAAAGGCTAACTTGAACATCGATTGTGTTTTGGATAGTTGGATAAAATTTGGGGATACTACCTTAAAGGCTGGTTGGGATGCCCCTTCTAGCATCGATACTCTTCAGGATATCGCTGCTTTTTTTTCACCTATGGGCGGCATGTCATATGCTCCACCCTCTTATTTCCTTTTTGAGACCGATATCGAAGCCTGTATGACTCTTTCGTTCCCAATCCATTTTGAGGCAAAAGCAGAGATGTCTCATATATACTCCAAAGAAATCTTTCATACATATGGAGCACCCATATTAGCTGGACCTGTATACATCCAACCGGAATTCTGGATTGAAATTGGAGTTCGCGTTTACTTTTCAGGCAGGGCAGAAATTGATTTCACTCCTTCTTTCAAGGCCACATTAAAGCAAAAAATATTTGCCGAACTTGACACTTCATTGAATAATCCCTCAGCAGACTTCGATATTTCTAAAACTATTATTAATTTTGAACCAACTTTTGACTATAGTTTTCTGGCTGATGCCACTTTTGAAATAGAACCCTATGCCCATATTGGTTTGTCTGGCTTAGTATACGGTTTAGTTGGGCCAGGCGTAACCTTTGGCCCTGCCCTAAGCTTAAAAGATAGATATGATGTTATTAGCAACCAACATCAGGCAGGTTTATACCCAGCCGTGACAGGGAGTATGGGTTCAAAAGTTCTTTTTGATGGCATGCCGATACGGGAATTTTTCGATGTCCATACTTTCAATCCTCTGTGGACTATCAATGGTGGGTATCCTGGCGAGCAAAACCCGCCCTTCGTAGACTTTGATTATTCTCCGCTTCATCCCATAGAAGACGAGACCATTCAATTTGTAGCCGATTGTAAGGATGATGATGGTATACAGAGTTACCAATGGGACTTTGGTGATGGCACTATAGAAACTGGCAAAATGGTGTCTCATAGCTTTGCTGATCCCGGGTTATATACAGTCACACTCCAAGCAAAGGACAATGCCGGTCTATCCGCATCAAAATCACTTGAGATACCAATTGACCATGGTATTCAGACTTATGAGGAATTTACCCTTATATCTCCTACAGCCATCAATCCCGCTTTCGTTGGCAAGACATCTAATCCGTCACCATTCAATGCGGTTCTTAATACGGGGAATCCATTGGTTGAGTACACCCAGAATGCCTTTATTGTTGCAGTTAATGGTAGGCAAGCCAATTTTCAAATAATTTCGCATGATACCCAAGGTAACTATTATTTGCGCATCATGCCACCCATTCAGGAGAGTGAAGGAAGCTATGACCTTGAAGTAGGTATTCCCCAAATTGGTGAAGTCGATATCCAATCTCAAGCCGTAGTATATTCATCCGGTAACAGTGTGAACGTGGTGGAGGTGTTAGATCGGTCAGGGAGCATGGCCGGTGAAAAAATGATTGAGGCTAAAAATGCAGCTAACTTGTTCATAGACCGAATGTCTGTAGATGATTTTATTGGAATCTGCTCCTATAGTTCTTCATCTTCTGTCAATTTCCCTCTTACTCACATTGAATCGGACACTACAAAGCAAAATGCCAAAAATGCGGTCAATGCCATATATGCAACTGGTGGCACCTCAATTGGAGCTGGCTTACAGGCAGCCTACACAGAATTTATGAGCAGAGGAAGCGCATACAACCCATGGGGTATTGTCTTGCTCACAGATGGTCAACATAATACTGCTCCAGACCCTGAAGCAATTCTTCCTAACATTAAAGCTGCTAACATCAAAATCTACTCTGTAGGTTTAGGCTCAGATGCTGATACTACCCTATTGAGTTATTTGGCAGATGAAACAGGGGGCGAGTACTACTATTCCCCCACGTCAGAGGAACTGACCGTTATCTATAATAGCATTTCCGGAGTAGTCAAATCTGAAAGTGTAGTAAAGACATTTCAAGGCAATGTGCAAAAGGGAAGTACCGACGCACGAACCGTTTCTCTGGACCCAAGCATAGACATTGTTACCTTCACTATTACATGGGCCTCGGGAACCGTCAATATAAACCTCACTCGGCCCAACGGGCAACTTGTTGACTCACTTGATAGCGATGTTATCTCATATGCTAGAGGAACTTTGCATGAAATATGGACACTTGAAAACCCTCAAAGCGGCACATGGATTATCGAGGTGACAACACCGTTAAGTGACCCCCCCTATTCCATTTCTATTTCTGGAGAGACCAATTTTACCTATAGCCTTCATACGAACAAGGATATCTATAGCAAAAATGAGCCAATTAAGATAGTTACAATTCTCTCAGATAATGGTATTCCTGTAACTGGATCCCGGGTAAACGCCACCGTACAGCGACCGGGAGGCTCATTTGAAACCTTGACATTGTATGACGATGGTTACCATGACGACGGGGATGCTTCAGATGGCGTATATTCAAACTTCTATACACATACTTCCCTTTCTGGTACCTACTTCATTCTTGCTTCTGCTTCTGGGAACTTTGATTCATTCAATTATTCGCGGGAGGCGACCAAAACTTTTATGGTTACTGATTCTGAAAAAACCGGAAATATAACTATAAATGAATCATTTTGGGATATTGGGGAATTATGGACTGGAGAGACTGCTTATAGACCCTTCGAACTGAACTCTACTATGGGTGAAAATACTGTTATTTCACTAGCTACTTCTGATTTTTCGAGCGGCAATCATGTAATAGACGCATCTTATATCCATTTTCTACCAGATAGACTAGTCGTCCCTGGAAATAGCAGTACCAACTTCTATGCATTAGTAACTGTCCCTCTAGATGCTGCTGCGGGTAACTACTCTGGGGCCATACTCATCCAAGGAACCAATACATCGCTTCAGCTGCCGGTTACTATTCAAATTTTACGAGATACAACTGCTCCCCTTACTGAGTCCGTACTTGATGGTGTTTTTGGAAATAACGATTGGTTTGTGTCTAATGTTACGGTGGAATTATTAGCAGTAGATGATCTAACAGGTGTAAATATCACTAAATACAAAATGGATGGTGATGCATGGCATACTTATAACAGTCCCATCGTTCTTGCATCCGAGGGTATCCATAATGTCACTTTCTATAGCGAAGATAATGTCGGTAATGCAGAATCTGCACGCAAAATACAGATAAAAATTGATAAATCTAAGCCCACCATCACTATTGACCGTCCTGCAAACACCAATCTCTATGTTTTCGACCGAGAAATTTTACCTCTTTATTTACAAATACGCATTATTGGAAAGATTACTGTTACCACCACTCCTGTCGACAACATTTCTGGTATTTCAATGGTGAAATTCTTTTTTGATGGTCAATCACGCTTCAATTCTAGTGAAGACCCGTATGAATGGTTGTGTGATGAGCGTGCTATATTATTCCATAAACACACCATTTCAGTTCGAGTAGTAGACAATGCGGGCCACGAAACGATTACAGAGGGTCTTAAAATATGGATATTTAATATTTAAACTAACCAACATAAGAGGCCGCTGCCAGCCAGAGATATTGGCATAATACCAAACATTGCGACTAAACTATTAACCAGCAATAATTTGTACATTTTTTCCTACAACAAATTGGGGTAAGGAATCGTTATCTTGGTTTCTTCACGGCCCCGTCGGCTGAGAAATATCCTTGGAGGAATTAAGATAATGAGATATATTCGATTAGATGATGTCTACTAGTGCTAGGCCAATGAGTACGGTCACTATGACGAGTATAATCGAGAGGCGAGCCACATAAATGTGGAGTGTACGTATACTCGGTTTTTGCCGCCACGGGGTAATGGCGATGGTTGCCGCCAATGCTAGGAGGGTGAAAAGCCCGGCCTGTGCGTGAAACACGGTGATATGATTCCCGTTTTGTTCTTCCACCATCAAGTAGGCAATGTATATCCCAATGGTGGCCAAAAGAGCTCCGAGGCTGCCACTTATTTTATGGGCTGTAAACCACCATGTATACTGCCGCAGATAGATGACTCCCCCTGCACACATGAGAAGCAACAATGCCAGTATCATAAAGAGGGCATGTGTTTCCCAGATAATCAAGTCTTCAAACATGTTCCTCCTCAATCCAGCACATGAATAGTCTACACCTTTTATAAACTGAACTTTTGCAATTTTTATAAAATCTGAACTTTTGCGTTTTTCAGGCGAGTAGTGCTTCCACAAGGTAGTTCACA
>JBNGDW010000100.1:0-4763 GCA_049975325.1 Cloacimonadia bacterium
GTGCCTAAAGGCACTCACCCAAATTTTTGCTTCGCAAAAACTTCTTTTATGCTGGGAACGTTATACGCAATCGGCTTCGGGAAGTAAAAGAGGATAAAAGAAGGGGATATGAAAATGTTACTTATATTGTTCGCCATTGCATTGATTCCTATCTCCTGTGCCATCGCCTATCTTCGCATTAAAAATAAGGCATTACTTATAAGTGCAGGTATAGGTGCACTCGCATGGCTTATCGCCCTCATGAGGAGCGTTATACTTCAACCTACTTACTTCCTTATCGGTTCTCCTAAACTACCACCTATATGGTTCATAGGAGTTAGCGCAATCTTAGCAGGAATCTTTGAGAAGTGTTTTCGATACCTATTTATGAAACATATGGTATCTAAAAGAGATTGGTATAATGGCGTCATCTTCGGCTTAGGTGCAGCCTTCTTAGAAGCTATTTTGATCTATTGTATCCCAGTGTTTCTGATGAGACTCCAAATGGGTGAAGGCTTACCATTTCTATTTGAGGCACTTCCTGGACCAGTTGAACGAAATTTAGCAGCATGCATTCATGTAGGTTGTTCTTTACTAGTTCTGCATAGCCTTAGAACTCGCTGGATGCTTGGCATTGCTATATCTTTCCACTCTATTGTGGATTTTGTCACACCAACTATGGTGTCTCATTCCTCCTTGACGGTATGGCAAGTTGAATCTGTATTGGCGATATTTGCTGGGGTAGCTTTGGTTATCACATACCTAGAAAAAACACCTCTGAGTAAGCCAATAGAGGTAGAACGTGAGAAAGTATCTTGGGGTGCAGATTTTTTTGGTATTGGGCTCCGATATCACAAGTTTGTGTGTCAACACTGCGGAAACATAGTTAAGATTTCTTCCTTAAGTAGATTATTAGGCCCACATAAACCCCGATCACACTACCTCAAATGTCCTAAATGCGGTAAGAGATCGTGGATGAAAGTAGATAGAGAAACTTATCCTGAGGTGAAATGAAAAGATGATGTCCCTTCGCCGACAGCGTATAACAGCGGATAAAAGACTTCGCTTCGCTCACAGTGCCTTCGGCAACTTCTTTTATCCGCCAAACGTTAGACGAAATAGTTAAAACTCAGATTAAGGAGTAATTATGTCAAACGAATTTATTATTTTAGCGGGAACAGCTGCAACTATAGGATTTGTTCATACTATCCTGGGCCCGGATCATTATTTGCCCTTCATTGTCCTATCTAAAGCAAGGCAATGGAGTAGTACTAAAACAGCTTTGATTACACTTTTATGTGGAATTGGGCATGTATTAAGCTCTGTTGTTTTAGGATTTATAGGCATTGCATTAGGAATTGCTGTTTTTAAATTGGAAGCGATTGAGTCATTTCGGGGTGAATTAGCTGCTTGGCTTCTTATTACATTTGGGTTTACATATTTCATTTGGGGGATACATAGAGCGATCCGTAGCCGACCCCATGAGCATCTCCATGAAAGTGGGGAGGTTCATTTACACCCCCATAAACACATCGGAGACCACTCTCACGTTCACAGTTCAAAATTCGGCAATTTAACTCCATGGGTTCTTTTTACAATATTCGTATTTGGTCCGTGCGAACCATTGATTCCTCTTGTGATGTATCCAGCAGCCAGGGGTGATATGATAACTGTAGCGATAGTTGCATCTATCTTTGGATTAACAACTATTGCAACTATGTTGTGTATAGTTTTGGTTTCATCTCACGGGTTATCAAGGTTACCACTTCGCAAAGTTGAAAAATATTCTCATGCATTGGCTGGCCTGACAATTTTTCTTTGCGGGGGCGCAATCAAGTTTTTAGGGCTATGAGATTTGAACTACTTCGCCTAACAGCGGATAAAAGGAAGTCTTCGCTAGAGGCGGACAGGAAAAATTTTTCTAAATCCTCCTATCCGCCAGCTGGCGGACTTCTTTTATTGGTAAGATATTGAGCAAAGTATTGCTGGAAAGGAAATATGCGAATGAATGCAAAAAACAAGTTCCGTATGGAAATTGAAGAAATGATTGACCGTGAAGACCGATCAGGTCTACTAAAGAAGGCAGGTGAATTGCATGGACACTATTGCAATTATTTAGCATATGGTGTAATTGCTGGGCTCTATGGGATGAAAAGGCTTGGAATAACCAATACAGGTATGGAGGAGATTATTGCCATTGTTGAGACGAATAATTGCTTTTCTGATGGTGTTCAAATGGTAACTGGTTGTTCTTTTGGGAACAACGCTTTGGTTTATCGAGATTACGGTAAGACAGCAGTAACAATCAGCAAAAGAAATGGCGAAGCAATCCGCTTGGTATTAAATCCTGAATTTGAAGATTCGAGAGCAGATGAATATCCAGAAGCACTTGGGCTTTTTGATAGGTTAGTTGCCCAAAGACAAGAGGGTACGTCTGAGGAATTTCAAAAGATGATGTCTTTGTTTGCTGAAATGGCAGAAAAAGAGATCAAGGTTCCAGCAGAAAAGATGTTTCATATCAAAGAACAAACTATAGAAATTCCAAGTTTTGCTCCTATATTTGAGTCAGTTAAATGTGCAAAATGTGGTGAAAATGTAATGAAATCGAGAGTAATTGAAAGAAACGGTGAATATTACTGTATTCCTTGCTTGAAAAATGAATATTTTGAGTTAAATGGAAGCGGCATTGTGCATAGGAAATAGCAATACTTCCCCTGACACGGAACAAAAGACTTTATTTCATTTTGCCAAAATTCGGTAAGAGGCGAAAACAATGAATAGAACAAGATTAACAAAAAAAATAGGAACTCCTCCCGGAACATTCATCTACACAGGTGAGAAAAGAGAGGATTTTGAAATTAGTGTGATCGATTATAATGTTGATAAATATAATGAATTAAAAACAACGGATATCGAAGAATGCTTTCCTTTTAAGGATTCTCCAACTGTTACATGGATAAATATAGTCGGGCTAAACAAAGTAGACGCGATTGAAAAGATCGGCAAACATTACAATTTGCATCCACTTGTGCTTGAGGATATCTTGAATGTCAACCAGCGTCCTAAGATAGATTATTTCGATGATTATATCTTTATAATTTTGAAAATGTTAACATATAACAATGGATCACACGATGTTGAATCTGAGCAAGTTAGCATAATTTTAGGAAAGAATTTTGTTTTTACTTTTCAAGAAAGAAAAGGTGATGTTTTTGAACCTATACGAGATAGGATAAGACGCAACAAAGGTATTATTAGAAGAAATGGAGCATCTTACCTTTTTTATTCTTTAATTGATATTGTCGTGGATAACTATTTTCTCATACTTGAGAAACTTGGAGAAGAGATAGATGACCTGGAGGAGGAGGTGATATCCGAACCCACTCCCAAGACCGTCCAGATAATTCACAAATTAAAAAGAAATCTAATTGACCTGAGGAGATCAATTTGGCCAATAAGAGAAGTGCTCAGCAATTTGGCCAAAGGCGAATCACAATTGCTCAATGGAACATCTATATACTTTAGCGATACGCATGACCACACAATACAGATTATAGATACGGTTGAAACATTTAGGGATATGGTAAGTGGATTACTTGATGTCTATCTTTCAAGTGTTAGCAACAGGATGAATGAAGTAATGAAGGTTTTAACGATTATAGCAACGCTTTTCATTCCGCTGACATTTATAGCAGGCATTTATGGAATGAATTTTAGATACATGCCAGAGCTTGGGTGGAAATTTGGCTATCCTTTAGTGCTTATTGTGATGTTATGTATTGGCATTGGGATGATAATATATTTCAAAAGGAAAAAATGGTTATGAAAGTCTGGATTCTTGCAAGGAAGGAAAATTTTGAAAATTACGAAAATCAAAGGTTCAAAGAAGAGGCAGAGAAAGAAGGAATTGAACTTCTGCTTGGGGCTTCGGATGATTTTGATATCATTGTAACGAAAGAAGGGAAGAAGAGCATTCTTTACAAGGGAGACTATGTAGATTTGCCCGATTGTCTAATCCCAAGAAGAGGGTCAGGTACAAAATACTTTGATTTAGCAGTTATACGACATCTGGAGAAGATGGGCGTTTTTGTTGTAAATTCCAGCCAGAGTATAGAAACTGCAAAAGATAAGCTTCACACTTTACAGATGCTTGCTGCAAATAAGATACCAATTCCTAAAACCATTCTTGCAAAGTTGCCACTGAATATAGATTTTATTGAAAAGTATTTCACTTATCCTTTAATCATAAAGACACTTTCAGGGAGTGAGGGGAAAGGCGTCTTTTTTTGCGAGAACAGAGAGCAATTGGAAGACTTTATAAATTTTATTGAAGTTTCCAAGGATGTAAATGTAAATATTACTCTCCAAGAATTTTTTGAATCCAGTAAGGGAAGAGATATACGAGTATTTGTGCTTGGAGGAAGAGCCATTGGGGCAATGCTAAGGATAGCAAAAGAGGGGAAAATCAAAGCCAATTTTTCTGCTGGAGGAGAAGTTTCATCCTTTGAGCTTAAGCCTGATGTAGAATGGCTTGCTGTGGAATCTGCAAGAGTAATTGGGCTGGATATTGCAGGTGTAGATATCCTTTTTAATGGAGATACTTATGTGGTGAGTGAAGTAAATTCCTCTCCTGGGTTCAAAGGTTTTGAAAAAGCAACTGGAATAAATATTCCCCAAGAAATTTATCATTGATATAAAGGTTCGTTTGGGATTATGATGCCAAACTTCGCCTAAGGGTGCAGATAAAAACTCTTTTCCTTTCGCTCAAGTGGGCTCACTTAGTT
>JBNGDW010000101.1:0-4754 GCA_049975325.1 Cloacimonadia bacterium
TACCAATGAGAAAAATATTTTGTCATCTTCATGGCAAGAATATCTAAAGCAAGAATTTTATGATTGGCTTATTCGTGTTTGTCCTGAGGCTTTGAGCGACTCTGGTCTTTCACCTCAAACCTTTGCAGAATATATGAAGAAAGTTTATACCTTACCTGAAAGTATTGAAGATTTCTCCAGCACACTTTTAAAGGGTGAATATTTTTGGAATGGTAATAAATTGAATGCGCCACTTAGGAAAGAAGGATTATTACAGGAACTAAAAGATGACTTGGCATATTCCAGAGATGAATTGGCTGAGTATCTTTTCCTTGATAAATTTCTTCCTGAGCAGGAGAAGATAAAAGAGTTGGCAAAAATTATCCTCAGTAAATATGATGAGATAAAATTCAGGGATAAAATTTTTACATATGATGATATTACTTATTATACTTATCGTTACCTCTACGACCCTGAACTTTCACTTATTGAAAAAGGGGAGGTACTTAATATTTTCTACGAATACCTTTCTTATCGGATTCGGTTTATACTTATTGATGAATTTCAGGATACGAGTATAATGCAGTGGAATATCCTTCGCCCCATCATAAACGAGGTAACAAGTGGGTATGGACAGAAATCTTACGGCGGTATGGTTATTGTGGGTGATGAAAAGCAAGCAATATATAGTTGGCGTGGAGGAGAGCGAGACCTCCTTTTAAGAATGAGCGATCTGGTTTCTATGCCCCAAAAACCAGAGATGTTGACTAAAACCTATCGAAGCAATGCAAGAATCACGGAGTTTGTGAATACAATTTTTTCTCAATTATCAAAAAGTAAAGGAGAGAATTCATTTAAATGGGACTATAGCCCTGTTCAGTGCGCAGATACCTCCTCAAGTGGCTATATTGAGATTCATATTCGCAATTGTGCCAAGAGAAGATGGCAACCCTTTCAATTGTCCAAATATGGAGTTTATGAAGAGATGATAAAGGATACATTGTTTCCGTTGCTGCAAGAAGAGAAGATTAATATTGCAAATACAGCGATTCTTGCCCGAAAAAATCGAGAATTATCCGACATCGCTCAACTGCTTGATGCTTACTATATTCCTTATGTCACCGATTTATCAGCATCAATTTTCCATCACAGGGCAGTAAAGCCTATTATGTCGCTCCTTTCTTTTTTTGCTTTTGATGATTGCACTGAACTCTTGCGATTCCTGCGTTCAGATTATGTTCTTATGCATCCTAACGAGCTCAAGAAGGTGATTCAAGCATATACAAATACATCTTCACACACAGAATTTTATCAACAGGTTTCAGAAATTCCTATAATGGGCAAGATCGCCACCCTGGAGAGCAACCAGTGCTATGTTTCACTACTTGAATTTGTAAAAACATGCTTGGAAGCATTTAATATTCTTAACATCTCTCAGGAGAGCGATCTTAAAAATATTCACCGTTTATTAGAGATTGTGGCTGAGTTTGAAACAGCATCTCATTCCCACCCTCATAATCTTGTTGGGTTTATCAGATACTGCAATGCCATAGAGAAGCAGGAGGAATATACTCAAGTAAGCATAGAGCAAGCGGATGCAATAAAGTTACTTACAATACATAAGTCGAAGGGCTTGGAATTTGATAGCCTTTTTGTAGTGGTTGATGCATCTGGTAGAAAAGGAAATTTTACAAGAGGACTTTCACACTATGAGCAGTTTAATGGAGATTATGAGAAGTTAGAGAACGCTGCCCTTACTTTTAGTTATAAAAATGTTTTGGCTCATTCCTCTCAAAAGTCTCTTGTAACAGAGCAGGAAAAGCGTGATTCAATTGAGGAATTAAACACATATTATGTCGCCCTCACTCGTGCAAAGTCAAATCTGTTTTTATTCTTCCACTATTCATCCACAAGTGGATTAGAAAATTACATTAACAAAAGCCAGGATTCCGTGCCAAAATCTGTGCTTGCTACAATCTACGATTGGACAAAAGGAAAGCTAAAGGGCGAAATAGATATCCATGCTGTATATTCCGATGGAGTCCCCGTAAAAACGGAGGGGGAAATAGAGAACCATCCCCGAACAATTGCCCCAAAAGCAAGTTCAGACAGGAGTGATTATTTTGCCATACTTTCCCATAAGATGCTTGTGCCCTTGAGTGAGTCAACAGCAGTACAGGACTATAAATCTACATATGTTGAAAAAAGGTCTGCTCTTAAAGGTACGATGGCTCATTATTATCTTGCCCAGATCAAGGTTGATAAAGAGGATATAAAAGCCAGAGCAAGAGCCCGTACAGTTGCTGAATATGGAGGCGTGTTTCCTGCATCCGATATTGAAAAAATTATCGAAACAACAGACAGATTTATAGGCAATAACAAACAGTATTTCTCTTCAGAAAAATGGGAGAGAATTTTTACAGAATATACTATATTTGATAAGAATGGGAAAGAATACCGAATTGATAGACTTCTCGTGAATAGTTCAGAAAAGATCGTACTTATTCTTGATTTCAAAACTGGCGAAGAGTATGATGAAAAGCAGATTCAGAAATATAAAGATGTAATACAACAATTGCCAATAGTGCAACAGAATCACTATACTATATCTGCAAAATTTCTTGAAGTTGAGGTATGAGTGAGGGTAACCCACACAAAGGCGCTATCGCTCAATGCAAAATGCAGAATTCACCCTGTTAGATATAAAATTATCTAACGGGGTAAAAATTGAAAACTGCAAAATAGAACAAAGGGTAAATTTGACTTTTGCCTTTTGCAATCTCCATTTTTCAATGGAGCCAAGCGACTATCTTGCCCTTCGCCTGCCTGTCCGCCTCAGGCGGACGCAGACAGGTCGGCGACTTCGTGAATACAAGCCCAAGGCGGAACTCCTAGGAGGAATATTTTCTTGCACTCCTTCTTTTTGAGGTTACATTCTCAATTAAGCAGGATGAAGATTAATTATGAAATTATTCCGAAAAATTATAGGGATATTACTCGTTATTATTGGAATAATAGGATGTTTTTT
Source organism: Cloacimonadia bacterium (assembly GCA_049975325.1). Taxonomy (GTDB): domain Bacteria; phylum Cloacimonadota; class Cloacimonadia; order JGIOTU-2; family JBNGDW01; genus JBNGDW01. The sequence goes on from JBNGDW010000101.1 coordinate 3,008, forward strand.
GCCTATTTTACAAGGTATACTTACGATTACAGCAGGATTAGTAATTTAGCTGGATAGGGATAGTCTTTTAAAACTTATTAAGCGGCTCAAGAATTTTATTACTTATATCCCAGCTAGATATCGCTCTCCGATCATACAACTTATTGAAAGTTTAGAGGAACGCCTTGGACAGAAAGAAAAAGACGGCTCCCATTCCAAGCAGATATCAAATAATTATTGATATGCGGTAAAAAGAGGTTAAACCTGCAAATTTTATTCTAATGATTCTAAGGATCTGATACTTCTGGAATATGTTGCAGGGCTTTTTCAGAATCGGCCTTCCCATCTTCAGGAAGTATTTTTATAAGAATCTTTTCAATTTTCTTGCTTGAGACCTGCTTTATAACAAATTCATAATTTTTTACTTTAATTTTTTCGTCATATTTTGGGATACGTTCTGCTTTATAAATGAGGTATCCGGCTATTGTTTCATAGTCTCCTTTTTCTAACTTTAAGTCATAATCCTCTATTAGTCGTTCCAATTCCACATCACCATCTGCAAGTAGCGTATTTTCATCAAGCTTGTAGATGTCCTTTTCTTCTGCGTCATATTCATCTTCTATCTCACCCACAAGCTCTTCTAAGAGGTCTTCAATAGTGATTAACCCGGCGGTTCCACCATATTCATCTACCACAATAGCAAGTGGTTTCTTGCGATACTGTAGCTCCTTCAGTAAAAGGGTTGCTTTCATAACTTCAGGCACGAAAAATGCTTCTTGCATATAATTTTTTACAGGTTCTGAAAGATCTTTTGCTCGCAAGATATCATGGACAACAAGCACACCTTCAATATGATCGAGGTCTTTTGAATAAACTGGAAAACGAGTAAATCCTTTCTCTCGTGAAAGTTCAATCACTTCTCTTAGAGGTGCATCCTGATGGACCGCGGTAACATTTGTTCGGGGTATCATGATATTTTTTGCAGTAAGATCGCGAAAATCAAGCACATCTTTAACCAGTTCTCGCTCTTCACTTGTTACTTCGCCATCTGTCTCTGCTTCCCGTAAGAGATATGAGAGGTCTTCTTTAGTAAAAATTCCCTTAGTATCCCTTAGCTTTAATCCAAAAAGCTTAAAAATAGCATTGTTGAATTTACTTATTAGCCATATAATGGGATAGAATAAGCGAGCAGAGAATCTTATGATTCCAAAAACTTTGGAGATTTTTTGATCAGGATTTTGGCGAACAATGGTTTTGGGCAATATATCAGCAAAAACAAGGACTACAAAAGAAAGAATTATGGTTGCTTGTGCCTCAGTAAGAATTTCTCTTTTTACGACAAATACAGTGAAAAGTGATGATACTATGACGAGACAAAGATTGGTGCCTATAAGGGTGGTTCCCAAGACATTATCTGGATTTGTAACAAACTCGTAAATTTTCCTCTTGCGTTTGTCCTTTTCCGCTTCCATTTTGAGTTTAGATTTATCAAGAGATACCATCCCAAGTTCAGTGCCAGCAAAGAATGCCACACCGAAAAAGAATACTACAATAAGGATAATGCTAATCATAGATTAGAGGCTAATTTCTCTTCCTGAGCGGCAAGGTGGAGCGCCTCTATAAGCTCATCCAAATCACCTTCTAAGATACCTTCCAGATTGTGTGTAGTATAGTTTATTCTGTGGTCGGTAACACGCGACTGAGGGAAATTATAAGTTCTTATCTTTGCGCTCCGATCTCCCGACCCTACCATTAGTTTCCGCTCCTT
>JBNGDW010000102.1:0-2008 GCA_049975325.1 Cloacimonadia bacterium
ACCGGGTTTTATTTTATGAAGCATGACAATTCCTACATGGCAATATCTGCAAATCCTGTGGGGTTGAAGGGAAAAGGGAATCATAAGCACAATGACATATTCAGTTTCCATCTAGCTGTTGACGGAGAGAACTATATCGTCGATCCAGGGACGTGTGTCTATACATCTGATGTTGAGGATAGAAATAATTTCAGGTCAACCTCTTACCACAATACTGTGATGATCGATGGTGAGGAGATCAATTCTTTTAACGGGATGAGTCTGTTTCAGATGAAAGAAGAGGCAATGCCGGTTGTGAATACCTGGATTTCCAATCAAGAGTTCGATTTTTTTGAAGGAGTCCATTTCGGCTACACAAAATTGCCTGATCCCTTGTTACACAGGAGACGAATCCTGTTTCTTAAAGAGACTGTCGCATGGGTCGTTCAAGATCTCGTAGGCCCAGATGTATCATCTAAAAGTAACCATAAAAGAACTGATACAATTCATGATGTGAAGATACTATTCCACTTCGTGCCAATGGAATTTGATCTAGATTTTCAGAATAATATGTTGATAGATAGTCACTATCTCAAGAGATTCAATAACCTCTTACCACTAACTTCTCATAGCAATAATGATTTTTTAACACTCAAAGCATCAAAAGGGCTCTTTCTGCAGCTGATAGGATCTTCACATATGCTCAGTGGTGAAATAATAGAAGGCTGGATATCACCTAGCTATGGGATAAAATACAAGGCGCCGGTTTTTGTACTCAAAGGGAATTTTTCTGGATCATTGTCGTCTACCTATCTTATAGCACCGGGACCAGAGACGCTTTGATGGCGATAAAAGGGAATAGTTTGTAGTACTATGAAAATTCTACACTTTATACATGCCTTTATCCCAATATATGGGGGAACAACAACACGAATGATCAATCTCTTTACAAATGATGGAAACGAGCATGTCATCATTGCCCCAAACATCGGCAGTCAATATGTTCCCCAAAATATTACTCAACTGAATAGTTCGGATACATATGAAAATATAACAATACACAGGGTGCCACTATCGAATTTCAAAACAGATAGAATCCCATTTTCAGAATATATCTCGAGGATTATCCATTTCAGACGAAATTCTCTTGAATTATTGAAGGGCGTGAATACAGAAGATTTCGATCTCGTCTATGGCCACTTCTCTCCAATGGAATTTGCTTTTGCGGCTTATCAGTATTCTCGAGATAATTCGATACCGCTTTTCATAGAAATTCACGCTTTATTTAAAGACACCTTGTTCTGGTCTCGAAATCCTCTCAAGAAAATATATAACTCTATTGGGAATGCAATATTATTGCGCATGGAAAAAAACATACTCAATCATGCTTCTCGAATTATTGTTCAGACGAAAAGTATGGGGAGGAGATTGAAAGAAGAATACGGTTTTGGTGATAAGAAGATCAATGTTGTGTACAATGGGGTAGATATTGATAAATTTTCTGCAGGAAAATACCGAGAACAATCTTTTCTTCTCGAGAAAACTCACAAGACGCGCGGGAAGTGTGTTCTCTCTTATATTGGATTCCTGGATAATAATAATGGTATCAATTTTTTTCTCCAATCATTGGAAAGTCTGCCTGAATCAGTAAAATCAAATATAAAAGTATTCCTTATTGGCCGTGGACCTTATTCCAAATTGGTTGAAGATTTCAGCGCAAGAAACGATTTTCTCGAATACCTCGGCATGGTCGATTACAATGAAATACCACAATATTATTCAATAACCGATATTTTTGTCATAGCGCGTCCATCCAATCTGGCAACTGAAAACTTTATACCAATGAAACTTCTTGAGGCAATGGCAATGGAGAAGATCGTACTGGTCAGTAATGTTGGAGGTATGACGGAAGTAGTAAGTCATATGAAAAATGGAATTGTATTTAAAGCAAATGATATAGATGATTTTAATAAAAAACTCACAGATGCAGTTTTTAGTATCGATACATATAAACAGTTAGGTGCACAAG
>JBNGDW010000102.1:2018-4720 GCA_049975325.1 Cloacimonadia bacterium
GGTATCGGTTGCAGAAAAATATACTTGGGAAAAATCAAGAGATACATTGAATGCACTGTATTCACAGCATAGATACATTACTTCATGATAAGCACAGATGTGGATAAGAAATTGAAAGTGCTCTTTGTTTCATATACATTCCCTCCTAATCCATATGGTGGAACGTATCGGGCTATGAGGGCATGCAAGGGCTTGAATGAATTGGGGGTCGAGGTACATGTTCTCACGACAAAACCATATAATGATCCATTGAATGATTATTCTCTTCTGGAAAAGATACCTGGGGATATTAAAATTCACAGAACAAGGTTTTACGACCCGTGGAGAAGATACCAGAAGCTGAGAAAACCTTTCATGCACTTCAGATGGTTTAAATATCTTGATAGAATTATTTCTTTACTCTTATGGGTTTTTACTGTTCCTGACAGAATGGTCCTCTGGATTCCATTTGCAATATCCATGGGGCTGAGAATTATCAAGCAGGAAGGGATAAAGAATGTTTTGGTCTCTTCACCTCCGGATTCATCACAGTTTATTGGATACGTACTGAAAAGATTTGCACACGCACATTTTATTGCTGATTTCAGAGATCCAATTGTGGGTAACATCGCAGAGGTCAGGCTTGTTGATCCAAAAGATTTACGCTCAAAAATAGAAAAAAAGATAAAAAAACTGTTTGAACATCTAATTGTTCGATCTGCAGATAAAATAATAACAAACACTGAAACCCATAGAAAAGAACTGACTAGTGCATATCGATTGAATAACGTTATTACAGTCAGGAATTCTTTTGATAAAGATGAGTATAAGGGACTCAATGAAAAAAAGTATGACATATTCACAATATCTCATCTCGGTAATATGTATGGACTAAGAAAAGTGGATGTACTTTTCGAAGCACTAAAACTTTTCAAGGCCTTTAAACAACCAGATCCACTTAACGTTCAAATATTGTTTGTTGGGAACAACAGTCCAGAACTGATCCAGAGCGCTAAATCCTATGGCATAGAGAAGTACATAAAAGTCCATAAGACTGTTCCTCATAGAGATGCTTTGGAAATCATGATGAGATCACATCTCTTATTATTGGTTAAGGCAACAGGTAAAGGAAGCCACGGTCAGATACCGGGTAAATTCTATGAGTATCTTGGAAGCGGCAATAAAATACTTCACATCGGTCCTGAAGCAAGTGAAGTGGCGAGCATCATATCTGACTTTGATACAGGCTACACAGTTGAAAGTGACAGTAATAAATTATTTGAGATACTGAAGAACAAGTATGATCTATTTAATAGTAGTGTAAGTGATCAAACTGATACGAAAAGTATCAATCAGTTTAGTTATAAGAACCTTGCAAAGAAAATACATGAATTGTTTATTTAAATTTGAACCCTTTCAAATGAATGTGGAAACAATCCTGATAACCTCAAAATTATCATAAATATCTCGAGGTAACAGATGCCCGGTGTTTATGGAGCACTATCGTTCGGATCGCCTGTGAAGGACATTTTTGATGTCTCGAAAGCGAGCAATCAACTTTTACATGAAAAGTGGTATGAGAATTTCTTGTATCAGAGTGATAGGTTAGAAATAGGAGCAATATCAACAGTACCTTTTTTCAATGAGTTTAATAATTTCATTGATGATACCGAACACCTTCTGTGTATAGAAGGTAACGCAATAACGATAGATGAGACGCTCTTCTTCACTGAATCAGTACAACTTGCAAGAAGAGTGTTGGAGATATATAAAAAATATCATGATGATTTTGTTGAACATATAAGCGGTTCCTTCAATGTTGTTATTTACAATAAACACAGCAACACTCTGAAAATATTTAATGATCATTTTGGGTATTCTTTCCTGTACTACTACCTGGACAAAGATGTCTTCATATTTGGACCAGAGGCCAAGTTATTTCTTCATTACAACAAATTCGATAAGAAGCTGAATGAAAAAGCAATAGCCTCATTTTTATCTTCGAAAGTAATATTGGGCAATGACACTTTCTTTGAAAAAATTCATTTACTCCCACAAGCATCCATTCTTGAGGTTAAAAATGGTAATGTTAAAATACGTACCTATTGGAAACCACGATACAACCCTTTAGATACCAAGGAGAATAGCTATTTTATCGATACAGCGTTTGAACTCTATAGAAAGGCTCTCAGGAAAAGACTCCCCTCAGACAAAGCAGAGGAGATTATCCTTCCATTATCCGGTGGTCTTGATTCCAGATTGCTATTGGGATCGATCTCAGGAGATAGACCGAATATCAAGATATATACACATGGTCAAAGATCATGTCTGGATTATAAAATTGCACAAAAGGTAGCATCAACTTTACACAGGTCACATTCTCATGAGCTCATAGAGATTGATCCTGAATGGATTCCTGCACATGCATACGAAACCGTATGGCTGAATGAAGGGCAGGCGGACTTCACGAATGGGATCTTGCTGGGAATTGCGAAAAATATTGGTATGGGAAAGAAAACATTCATCAATGGAATTATTGGCGCCCATCTCTCTTTGGGATCATTAAATTTTTTCAGTCATGATGAAATAATACAAACGAGGAGGATCAAAAATATTCATGAAAAGATCTTCTCTACTCTTGGGTTTTCATCTCATAAATTCTTCCCATTTTTTTTGAGAGATGATTTTATAAAACATTTTTGTGACGTAAGCAAAGAAAACGC
>JBNGDW010000103.1:0-4522 GCA_049975325.1 Cloacimonadia bacterium
CATCCCAAAATTATTCAGGCTCTGAAAGATCAGGCAGATATACTGACACTTACCTCAAGGGCATTTTATAATAACAAACTTGGTATGTATGAAAAATTTATTACAGAATTTTTTGGCTATGATATGGTTCTGCCAATGAATACAGGGGGGGAGGGGGTCGAAACCGCGATGAAGCTATCCCGCAGATGGGGATATGAAAAAAAGGGCATACCAGAAAATCAAGCCAAATTGGTTTTTTGTGAAGGAAATTTCCATGGTCGAACGATTGCCGCTATTTCTGCTTCAACCGATCCAGATGCCTATGGGAACTTTGGTCCGTTTTTGCCAGGCATTGAAAAAATACCCTATAATGATGTAGGAGCTCTGGCAAGAATTCTAGAAGAACAGGGTGAATATATCGCTGCTTTTATTGTTGAACCCATACAAGGAGAAGCAGGAGTAGTTGTACCAGATGATGGGTATCTAAAGAAATGCCTTGAATTATGCAAAAAATATAATGTGCTTTTTGTTGGTGATGAGGTGCAGTCAGGTATAGCACGTACTGGCAGGCTGATTGCATGTGAACATGAGAATGTGCGGCCAGATATACTTATTCTTGGTAAGGCTTTGTCTGGTGGGGTGCTTCCAGTCTCGGCTGTTCTTGCTGATAAGGATATTATGCTTGTCATAAAACCTAATCAACATGGCTCCACTTTTGGAGGATTTCCCCTTGCTTGTGCCGTAGCAACCGCTGCCTTAGAAGTGGTTAAAGAAGAAAACCTTGCTGAAAATGCTGAAAGAATGGGAAAGATTTTCCGTAAAGAGATGAAAAAAATAGACTCACCATTAATCGAGACTATCCGCGGAAAGGGCTTGTTAAATGCTGCAGTGATAAGGCCTCATGATGGCCTTGAAGCCTGGGATGTGTGTATCAAACTGGCAGAAAATGGCCTCCTTTGTAAGCCTACTCATCGCCATATAATTAGATTTGCTCCACCCCTTATTATTACAGAAGAGGAGATGAAAGAAGCGCTTAGAATTATCAAAGAAACATTTTCTGAACTAAAGTAGAATACGGAAATAAAATATACAAATATTGAGGCACATATGAAAATAGGAATTAGAAAAGAAGAAAGAGGCAAATGGGAAGCTCGAGCCCCACTTATTCCAGAACATGTTAGACTTCTTAAAGAAGATTATAGTATCCACACTATCGTCCAATCCTCACCTTATAGAATATTTACAGATGATGAGTACAGAAAAGCAGGCGCTACTGTTGTAACAGACTTAAAAGATGCACAAATTATCTTTGGTGTAAAAGAGATTTCAGGTTCAGCCCTTGAACCGCAAAAAACTTATATCTTCTTCTCCCATACAAGCAAAGGGCAGAAATACAATATGCCAATGTTACAGAAAATATTAGACTTAGGATGTAATCTTATTGATTATGAGCGCATAGTTGACGATAAGGGGAGGCGCATTATCTTTTTTGGGCGTTATGCAGGACTTGCTGGAATGATTAATTCATTGTGGACACTGGGAAAACGAATCTCTTACGAGGGCATAACAGACCATTTTAGCAAAATCAAGCGTGCATATGAGTATCATTCTTTGGAGGAGGCAAAGCAATCCTTAAAGACTATCGGAGATGGGATTCGAGTGGGAGGTCTTCCTAATGATTTGACTCCGCTGGTATGCGGAATTACAGGATATGGTAATGTTTCAAAGGGTGCTCAAGAAATTCTCGACTGCTTTCCTCTTATAGAAATCGAGCCAGAGCAACTTCCCAAACTTGGCGCTCAAATCCCTGTCTCCAGAAATCATCTGTATAAAGTGGTCTTTAAGGAGGAGCATCTCGTAAAGCCCAGAGACCCTGGGGCAAAATTCTCGCTACAAGATTATTATCACCATCCAGAAAAATACATTTCTCAGTTTAGCCACTATCTTCCGTTTTTGACAATGGTTGTCAATTGCATCTACTGGGAGCCACGATATCCACGACTTATCACAAGAAAAGCACTGCAGGAACTTTCCCAAAAACAATCGCATCCAAGATTACGCGTGATAGGAGATATCAGCTGTGATATTGAAGGATCAGTGGAAGTAACTGTAAAAACTACAAATCCAGAGTCCCCTGCCTATATATATGATCCTTATGAGGACTCATTTAGAGATGAAATCACAGGTAGAGGAATAGCTGTTATGGCAAGAGATAATCTCCCCTGTGAACTTCCGCGAGATTCTTCTTATGCCTTCAGTTTACAGCTATTAAAATTTGTGCCGAAAATTGTCCAGGCACATGCAAATAATAAACTTGATAAAAATGCATTACCTGGCCTGATACAAAAGGCACTTATTGTTTATCGTGGTAAGCTAACGGAAGATTATGAATATTTAGCAAGTTTCATAGCACCTTAAATTGTGTAAACATAAGTAAAAATCTGAGATTAGGAGTGAATATTATGAAAAAAGTATTAGTATTAGGAGCCGGCTTGGTATCACGGCCACATATTTCATATTTATTGGATCAGCCTGAAATTACAGTAACCGCAGCGACCAGAACTGTTTCAAAGGCAGATAAAATCATTGGTGACCATCCGAATGGAAGGACTATATCCCTTGATGTAGATAATGATTCAGCCTTAGAAGAGATCATTTCAAGGCATGATGTCGTTGTGAGCCTTCTTCCCTATAAGTATCATGTAAAGGTAGCAAAATTTTGTATCAAACATAAAAAGCATATGGTTACCACCTCCTATGTCAGTGATGCAATGAAAGAACTGGACCGGGAGGCAAAAGATGCTGGAGTAGTAATTATCAACGAAGTTGGGGTTGACCCTGGAATTGATCATATGTCAGCCATGAAAATAATTGATCGAGCAAAAGCTGAAAATGGAAGAATCAAGAGCTTCAAGTCCTACTGTGGTGGATTGCCTGCACCTGAGGCGAACACAAACCCATGGGGATATAAATTTTCGTGGAGTCCGCGCGGAGTTGTGATGGCTGGAAAAAATTCAGCAAGGTATTTAGAGGAGGGCAAAACTAGAGAAATCCCACCACCTGAGCTCTTTGATGCACACTGGATAGTCAATATACCAGGTTTCGGCGAACTGGAAACATATCCAAATAGAAATTCATTTCCCTATATCGATATTTATAATATCCCTGAGGTTGATACTATGTTTCGAGGCACATTACGCTATCCTGGATGGTCCACGGCTATGAAAAAAGTCAGTGAGCTTGGTCTTCTGGATGATGAAAAAGTTTACGAATTATCAGGCTTGCCTTATGCGGAATTTATGAAAAACTTTGTGGACAAGAAAGATGCACATGACTTAAAGCAAGCCGTTGCGAGTCGACTTGGGCTTTTGAAGGATGCAATTCCCATATATATGCTGGAGTGGCTTGGACTATTTAGTGATGAGAAAATAGGGTTAGAAAAAGGCACTGCAATGGATGTTTTCTGCAAGATTTTATTAGATAAACTTCAGTATGAAGCTGATGAACGTGATATGTTGGTTATGTATCATGAGTTTGTTGTGGAATTTCCTGAGAAGAGACAAAAGATTACTTCAACCATGGTTGATTTTGGTATCCCAAACGGGGATACATCTATGTCACGAACCGTTGGACTTCCTTCCGCAATTGCCACAAAGATGGTCCTCCAGGGGAAAATTACAGAACCAGGTATTCATATTCCGGTAAAGCCATCTATTTATCTACCCATTCTGGAGGAACTTAAAAATTTAGGTATGATCTTTATTGAAAAATATGAAGATTTATAGTATATTGAAAATAAGCATTGGAAAATAAATATCTTGCTCAGAAAGATAAAAGAAGATATGAAAAAACATGAATATAACTTCCCTATGGCAAAAAAGATAGCCTCTCTTTATCGACAGGGAGAAGAAGATGAGACACTGAGACCTATTGCTTTGTTCTCTCGTGAGACCAATAAACCAATTGGTAGATTTAGGGATGGAGATTATGTGATTTTCTACGATATTCGAGGTGAAAGAGAAGTAGAGCTGACCGAGGCTCTTACCAACCCGCGATTTTCACATTTTCCAATAGCTCCAATAAAGCTCAATTTTGTTACAATGATTGAGTATGACCCATCCCTAAATGTTCAGGTTGCTTTTCCCCGTTCAGGACCGGTTCACAACACCCTAAGCGAGGCAGTAAGTAAAGCCGGTTTTTCTCAGGTGAAAATAGTTGAATCAGAAAAGGCAGTTCATCTTAGCTATTTTTTGAATGGGAAGCGTATGGCAGCATTTCCTCGTGAAGAACGCATTATAATTGAATCGCCCAAAGTGCATGAGTTTGACACCATTCCTGAAATGAATATAGAAGAGGTGGCAGAATCTGTCCAAAAGAAACTGAAAATGAACTGCTATGACCTTATCATTACAAATTTTTGTAATATTGATGTGGTTGGTCATACTGAGAACGAGGCGGCGATTATAAAAGCTATTCAGGCAGTAGATAAAAATTTAGGCAAAGTGGTGGATCTGGCAAAGGAGCTGGGATATCGCATAATTGT
>JBNGDW010000104.1:0-2602 GCA_049975325.1 Cloacimonadia bacterium
GATATCTCATTTGCAGATAGATGCATTATTGCATTCGGCAATGAGGGCCACGGTTTTTCAAATGAGCTTAGGGCTTTAAGGGGAAATGGCTTTTATATCCCGGTCAGAAAAGAGCTGGATTCACTGAATCTTGCAACCTGTGTGGGAATTACAGTTTTTTTTACAGAATGCCTTTTCAGGCACAAAGCCTGATATTATGAATTTGTCAAAAAACTGATGATACAGGCAGAATTAACTGTGCGGCAACAAGATTAAAGCCCGGGGCCGATTAAATTTTCAAAAACCTCCCAGTAGAAGGGTATATCAGCCAAAAATTCTTTTCTGCTGTATCTGACTGGATAGGAGAGCAGGATCTTTCTGCAATGAAGAGCTATTGAATCCTTCATGAAGGGGACTGGCGACCCATATTTCCTGTCTCCTACCACAGGAATATTATAATAGGACAGAACAGCCCTTATCTGGTGTTTTCTGCCAGTTTTGGGATATACTTTCAACAGGGTGAACCTGCTTTTTGAAGCGATCCTTTTAATCCTTATTGATATACTTTTTGAGGCATGGCCCGGCTGATCAGTTATGACAGTTCTTTCATTCTCCCTGTGACAGTATAGATATTGCGGAACACCATTTTCAAGACTGCTTTTCTGATACTTTTCGCTTTCCACAACAGCAAGGTATTCCTTATGCAGATCCCCTCTGCTGAACTGCTCTGATAAAAAACGAGCAATTTTGCTGGCAAGGGCAAAAACAACTACGCCGCTCACCTGGAAATCAAGCCTGTGTACAATGCCCACGAACGGGTCGTCAGTATTTGAACCATCCGCAATATACTTCTTTATTCTGGAATACAGGCTCTCCCTTTTTGTAATGTCACCCTGGACAAGGCACCCTGATCCCTTGTTTACAACAATAATGGACTTATCCTGAAATATAATATCAATACTGCCCATACTTTCTCTATTATATTAATTCCTAAAAATCTCTTATAGCAAAGATATTTTTCAATATTAGGACACATGACACCGATAAAACAGGCAATTTATATAAAACTACATCAAAAGCAAAATTTCACTAAAAGTGAAAAACTGCTGTCTTTGTAAATTAAATAAATGCCATAAATTCAAAACGAAAATCTTTCTTTCAAATATGCTGTTTTATATCGGATTGTACCGGCCCCAATTAATTGGACACTAATTAAGCTTATACATCTAAGCAGCTTTTTTGTCAATAAAGCCATTAAATTCATTCCTTTTTTCCATGGGAGAGAGATATCCATTTTTCTCCAGCATCCAATGATGATTATAAGCATCGATAAATGTTCTTATAGCATCGGATAGTTCCTCTATATTGCGATAGGTCCTGCCATATATTATCTGTTCCTTCAATGTTCTGTTGAAGCGTTCCACAACTCCATTGGTTTCTGGTTCTCTCGGGTACCCAAAGCTGGGGGTAATTCCCCAGTATCTGATCTGATTAATAAAGTGATCTGATGTATACTGGCATCCATTATCCATTCTTAACTGCAGGCCTCTGGCGCAATTAGCAAGGGTACCATGCCAGTATTTCTCTAATGCCTGCATTATGGGCTCCAAGGCAGCATATCTGGTACCTTTCTTAGCCACATGCCAGCCAACAACTTCCCCATGACAATGATCTACTGCAGTAAATACCCAGACCCAACCCTGATCCCAGGTCCATATTTTTGATGCATCTGTTCCATACATTATATCAGGACTGTCTGTCGTGATAGTTCCATCATGAAGCTTCTTATCTCTTCTTAATGACCTATGGGGAGATAACAAATTATTAAGCCTCATGATATTCAATACTCTTCTTCTGCTTACTCTAAGGCCCCTCCTGTATTTTAGAAACGCCCATATCTTTCTATGCCCTTCACCAATGAACAATGAATTGTCGATTCTCTCCTTTATCTCTTTCAGTAGCTCTTCATCGCTGATAACAGGTATTGGTCCCGGTTTCTTTAGATTTATGTTGTCTGGATATTTATCTTTTGCTTTATGATAAAATGTTGATTTTGGCATATCCCAGCACCTACATACCCTTCTAATTCCATAGGGCTTTTTAGTTACAGGAGAAACAGAAAAAGCCCTCATTTCTGCTTCCTTAATTGGAAAAGGGCTTCCTTTTTTTGAGCCCTTTCTCTTAAGAGTTCATTGTCCATTGTTAGTTCACCGATCTGTTTCTTTGCTTTATCAAGCTGCAATTTTAATGGATCTGTATTTCTTTGCTTAAGAGAAGCCTCTATTCCAATCAGGGCCTTTTCTTTCCACTCTGAGATAATATATGACTCTATACCCAATTCTCTTGATAGTGATTCAATAGATTCTCCTCTCAATGCCCTAAGAACTACTTCTTTTTTCATTTTGGCACTATATCTCTTTGCCGCCTTACATTTATTTGCTTGATTATCAGCCTTATTAGGGTTTTTATTCTGCTCAGACATACGACCCTCCTATTTTGATATTATGCTTGATAATACAGAAATTTAATTTTCCTGAAAGCATAAAATACATTAGGTTTTTTAAGTGATTCACACTAGGGACGACAACAACAGGTGACACAGCTGATTCGCCGCCGCGGCTCC
>JBNGDW010000104.1:2612-4505 GCA_049975325.1 Cloacimonadia bacterium
GGGTGGAGTGTTACTTTTTCTTTCTCTTCTGAACATAAAATATAGCCTCCTTCTTTTTCAAATTTAAGCTAATTTTGTGTCCAAGATAATTGGTGGCAGTATAGTTTTATATCGGATTTATTCGATAGAGATACCATTATTTTCTTGTAAAAATCGCTCCAATGCCCTATTGTTAAGGAAGAATTTATCAAGAATAAATTCCAAAACAAAAAGACAAAGGAGCGAAATAAATGCTTAAAGGGAAATATACCACAAATAGGAAAATATTCAATCAAAATATTAGAGTCGATTTCAAGGGCAAAAACATATCAAGTTATGGTGGTATGAGGCTTTTATTTGATTTCATGAAAAAAATCAGCCTTGTTAATAATCTAAAAAATTTAGTCAGGATTAATCAGCACCATAAATGTAAATATACAGACCTTCAGATACTTCTCTGCATTATATCGGGCATATTGTGCGGTGCAAAATCAATTAATGAGATAGAGAGGATATCTAAGGATCCACTTATATCCAGGCTTCTCTCAACAGCGGGAATAGATGAGGATACAATTGCTGACAGGATAAAAATGAGCAGCCTTTCAATCAATACGGCATTAAAAAGAGCCATATGGAAAGTATCAAAAAAAATAAGATCCCGTTACAGTACTGGAGATGAGATCATTGACCTGGATTCATCTGCAGTTACAGTTTATGGAAAGCAGGAAGGAGCAACTAAAGGATATAACCCTTCAAATAGGGGAAAACCAAGCTATAATCCGATATTCGCTTTTCATGCCGGCACAAGGGAGTGCATTAATGGTATGCTTAGGCCCGGGAATGCAGTATCTCTTACAGATGCTTCTGAATTTTTAAAAGAAACATTTGAAAATTTACCAACTAATCTATCAAGTCTTTTGGTACGTGCTGATGCAGGTTTTTTTTCGGATGAATTTATCCAGCAGATAGAAAAAAGGCCAAATACTAACTACCTGATAAAGATAAGGTTAAAAAATATGGACAATATGCTTAATTCACGAGAATGGCATGATACCACTGAAAGGAATATAAAGTACTGTACCTTCAACTATAGATGCAGTAACTGGGCTAAGGCAAGAAAGTTTGTTAACATCAGACTTGAGACAAAAACACCTGAAAAGATAATGGGTATTGATTATATGGCCAAAAAATACGAATATTTTTCATTTGTGACAGATCTCGATGAAGAACCCTTAGCAATATATTCAAAATACAGAGACAGGGCAATCTGTGAAAATATGATAGAGGAGCTTAAGAATCAGGCCAATGCTCTATCAATCAGAACAAGAAATTTTGATGCCAATGAGATGCTGATGATCTGCAGCATTATAGCTTATAATATTTCTCATTGGCTTCAGATTGCAAATAACCCTGAGATAGATAGACATTTAGAGGTTAAAACAATAAGGGCAATCTATATAGTAGTTGCGGCACGGCTAATAAATCGTTCAGGCTCTCTAACGCTGGTCTATGGCAGATATTATATCAAAAGCCATGAACTTCGGGAGCTATATGAAAAGATAGTATTGCTATATTTAGAATAGCGCTATAGCATACCTGATTTTTTACCCTTTGAGATCTTTACAGGAAAGGTGCGTAAGAACAGGTAATTGTACTACATAAAAGTGGTCCTAAAGCTTCAAAAATACATAAAATATAATGGAATTCCTCTTCTTTAATTACTTAGAGAAAAAAATTAGATAATGAGCTGTGATTCTTATAGTGTTTTTCTTGATTTTTGCTCGGATTTATCGTATATATGTTTTATAGGAGATTTTTAGGTTAATAATAGTTGACATGATCTCAGCACCCTCTTTGCCGTGGGACATCAGGTTCTGTGTCATAGCTGTAAACCCTGCAATATCAATAAACATT
>JBNGDW010000105.1:0-4425 GCA_049975325.1 Cloacimonadia bacterium
ACTAACTCGATCTGGTCTCCTATGGCGAAGTTCATAGTAAGTACAACTGTAGTGAATAACACGATAGCGCCAATAAACATAAGCATCTGTCCATAACCCATCTCTACTCCCCTGATGCAGCATAAATCACTTCTTCTATGGAGGTAATACCTTCACAAATTCTTTCGATGCCTGACTCTAATAATGACATCATTCCTTGAGCCTTTCCTATAGCCCTGATCTTTTCTTCATCTATATCTTTACCGGATTCAACAATTGCCTTGCGGATTTCAGGAGTAAAATATAGGGACTGACATATTGCTATTCTACCTTTATATCCATCCATACATTTTGAGCATCCTTTCCCAGCCTCAAAAATTTTTCCTTCCTCTATATATTTCTCTGGGATTTCCAATTCTATAGCCTTTTTATATTTTTCTTTAGCCAGGGGCTTCTTGCAATATGGACAAAGTTTCCGCACTAATCTTTGTGCCACTATAATATTTATGGCATAAGCAAGCAAAAATGGTTCAACACCCATTTTATACAAACGCGATATTGCACTGGGGGCATCATTTGTATGAAGGGTTGCCAAAGTAAGATGTCCTGTGTTTGCAAGTTTGATTGCAACATCTGCTGTCACCTTATCTCGTATCTCTCCCACCATAACAATATCAGGGTCATGCCTGACAATTCTACGAACAGCTTCCTCAAAATCTAATTTATGACTTATTTTTATCTGACGAGCACCTTTAATTACATATTCTACCGGGTCTTCGCAGGTAAGAACATTTTTTGATGGGTCTATAAGATGATACAAGGCTGCCATAAGGGTAGTGCTTTTTCCGCTTCCGGTAGGACCTGTAAGAAGAACAATTCCTTTTGATTGGCTGATTGCCTTAATGAAATCATCTTTTGCTTTTTCCTGCAACCCCAGTTTATCTAAGTCTCTAATCACATTCCTATCGTCCAGCACACGAATCACAATGCTTTCGAATTTTCTCTCATAGTCAGTGGCGATAATTGGCATTACTGAGACACGATAGCGAATCACCCTGTCATCTATAAGACGTTGGGTAAAACCATCCTGAGCAGTATCCCTTTCAAATCTATCCATACCCGAGGTGCGATCCTTAATTACAGCTGCCATTGCTTCTGGTGTAGTGTGTTCCTGTCTATGCCAGCGGTGCAGTCTACCATCAATGCGGAAGTAGATATCTACACTGGAGCGAGTATGAGGAATAATATGAACATCACTTGCCTGCTTCCTGACCGCTTCTATTAGAGTACCTTCGTAGAGATTTACCAAAAGACTTTTGTTAATCTCATTATCTAATTCATATTCATCGATTTCCTTTTCTTCTGTTTGTATCTCTCCAATTTGATGACTTTGTGCTTCTTCTATTTGTTTAAGGAATTCGTTCTTTAAAGGTGCGATTCTTTCAATAAGAGGTTCCAAAAAATCCAGAGGGCAGTATGCCACTTCATATTTTTTGAATTCAGTTAATTTAGAAATTTTTTCTACAATCTTATCAATTGGATTTGCTGCCAGAACCAGAAGGGTAAGAGGCTTATGAGATACTATTTTAAACGGGAGCACCTTGTGAAAGATAAGTTCTCGCTTGAAATCTTCAGGAATCTTATTGATGATTTGTTTTATCCGTTTTATCTCTTTCTCATCAAGAGAATCTGGCTCTAATTCCACTTTGGGAAAGGCATATAGGTCAGCCACAATGCTAAATACAGTATCATAATCAATACCAAGATCAGTTGTCAAGATCTCTTCCAGCCGGCGTGGATTTTCCTCCTCTTCTTCTGCTTGAATAATTAATGCCCTTTCAAGGGTATCCCTATCAATTATACCTCGTTCTATAAGAACCCTAGCTAATTGCGATCTTACCACCATTTTTTAATATATACCCTTTTCCTTAGATGCTTAATTTTTAATAAAATTTTTTACTAAAAATTTGTCAAGATTTTTTAAATTCCCATTGTTGGCGGGGAGATGAATGCTATTTCTGCCGAGACAACGGTGAGGAGCACTATTACCAAAGTTATAAACACGGCTATTATTGTCTGGATAGATTGAATAACATTTGTCATTTTATAGGTAGTTTCTTCTTCATAAAGTCGAGCAATCTGGCTGGCTGATTGTAGCACATTACCTGTGGCTTCGCCTGTACGCAGTTGACTCAAGGCAGTTCTTGTAAACACATTAGCGCGCTCCAATGCTGGCACCAGTGCCATACCTTCTTTTAGCATCAGTGGTATGGTAATCGTTTTTATACTATGTTCTATATATGCGTTCCTGCATGCCTCTGCTGATACTCGGACTGTTTCAATATTGCTTTCAGCACCGCTATAAGTAGCAGCAAATACCCGACAGAAGATCTCAATACTTTGCTTATGCAAGATATCACCGATAAGAGGCAGGCTTATAAGGAGTTTATCCCTGTATATTCTTCCCTTAGGTGTACGCCACCACAGGTAAATAGCAAATATGGGAATAAGTATGATAAGGAAAATCCACCACCAGTTTGCTCCAATGAAATCGCTCAAATCAAGAGTGGCGGCTGTCATAGGAGGAACTTCCATATCAAATTGATAAAAAAGTTCAGCAGTTGCTGGAAATATAGACATAATGAAATATAAACATGCGGCTATCATTGCGACCACAGTTGCAGCCGGGGTAAGAAATGCTTGACGGAGTCCTCTTTTGTATACTCCATCCCGCTCCATAAATTTTGCTGTAGCCTCATAAACCTGTGCCATATTACCGCTCTTAGTGGCAAGTCCAAGCATATAGGCAGGAAACTTGCCAAAGATGTCCTGATATCGCATAAAAATTTCTGTTCCCTCTTCCCCCTTTTTAAGGTCTCTTTGGATTTGTTTTAGCGTTTCCTTTAGAGTAGGATTGCTTTCATCTTCTGCAAGCATTCTAAGAACCTTGTCATAACTCATCTTTTCCTTCAGCAAAAAGGTACTCATATTGATAAACATCATAATTTGAGAAGAGGAGGGCCTGCCTTTGAATTCAAAAAGGACAGGCGATATTTGAGCATTATGATAGCCTATTTTTGCCAGTGCCTCAGCAACTTCTTCTTTGGAAAATGCAACTTGCTTACCTTTTAGCTTTTTCCCGTTCTGCAGCTTGACCCTATATAAGAAAGTTCGTTGAGGAAGAATATTTTTATTCTCAAGATTGTATTTCTTTGAGATTTGTTGTATTCGCTTTTTCGCTTTTGACTTACTGCTAGCAGTAACCTTTCCCTGTAGGACCTTGCCATTTGGTGTTATTCCATAATAGCGAAATTCTTTATTCATAATCTCCTATGAGAAAAGACTGAACAGAAGATAATCCAAAACCCAACCGAGCTTAAAGAACTCGGATTGGGTTTTGGAAATAACCTGCTGCTTTCAAGATACTAATTAGGTTGTAGTTCTACCTCTGCCTCAACCTCCAGGATTCGCTGTTATATCACCAGTTGAAAGCTTAATTGTTAAAGTGGGTGGATTATCAGCCAATCCGGGCTCATTCGGGACAGATGTGAACGTGACACTTGTATCTGCTGAGCTTATCGCTATCTGGTATCCACCATTTGGGGTTGAAACACTATCCCCTGTTGCAGTCTGGTCAATGAACTTAGCCAAGTCTGCTGGGTCGAAATCTGCAGCATATCCAGCACCGCCTAAACTCGTGGGTGTCCTGTAGTATTGCAATGCCTGGGCGGCAAAGTTGTTCATATCCATCAATACAGCCTGTCGAGCAGAGTTTACTGCCTGTGTAGTAAACATTGTAATGCCCACAGCAATGGCAGCACCAACAATGATCACAGATAAGACTATTAGAAGGATTTGTTGAGTTCCCATAGTTCCTCCATTCTGGTTTTATTTTTCCCCTTTTTAGGAAATGACTATATTTTAAATTCATAAAAAACAATGTCAAATTTTTTAGTCACGAATTAACATAAACTTAATCAATTTTGCACTAAAAGTGCAACATCTAAATTTGGGTGTCAAGTTTTGGCAGAGTGAAAAGGAGAAATGGGGAAAAGGGGAAAAGGAGACAGGAAGCAGGAAGCAGGATGAGACGGGGAGGAAGATGAGACTGGGCGAGGGGGAGAAAGGGTGACTGGGAGAATGGGAGAAAAGGAGAAGAGGAGAAGAGGGGAAGAGGAGACAGGAGGCAGGATGAGACGGGGAGACAGTGAGACGGGGAGAGGGGGAGAAATGGGGGAAAGGAGAAGGGGAGAAAAGGAGAAAAGGAAACAGGAAACAGGAGGCAGGAAACAATTTTTTAGTAAATCCCAAATAACAAATTCCAAATTACAAACAAATTCTAATGTTCAAAACTTTAAACATTTTTTGGCTTGACTGTTTTGGATTTTGGTCATTGGTGCTTGTTTGGGATTTGGTGCTTGGTGCTTGTGATTTGTTTTTATTTGG
>JBNGDW010000106.1:0-4363 GCA_049975325.1 Cloacimonadia bacterium
AAGTAAGACAGGGCACTCCAAGTACAGTGGTTTCTTCTTGAATTCCTCCTGAATCAGTAAATACGATTTTTGCATTTTTCTCCATCTTAAGAAAATCAAGGTAACCAAGGGGGTCAATGAGGAAGAAGTGTTCCATCGATTCAATTTTGGGCATCAGTCCCAAATTCACTATCTGTTTTTTAGCTCTTGGATGAACAGGAAACACGAGAGGTAATTGCTTCTCAACTATTTCAAAAGCAGAGAGGAGTTTTTCGAAATTATCCTTTATATCCACATTGCTAGGACGATGAAGAGTTATTACTCCATAACTTTGAGGGGTTAAGCCAAGTTTCTCAAGGATATGCGATTGATCAGCGATTTTCTCGTATTTTCGGAGGGAATCTATCATTGCGTTACCGACAAAAAATATTCTTTCTTCCCCAATACCTTCGCGGAGCAAATTTTCATTTGCATCTTTTGAAGGAGTCAATAGTATATCGGAGATTGCATCTGTAAGCATTCGATTAATCTCTTCTGGCATTGTAAGATCAAAAGACCTAAGTCCAGCTTCAAGATGGGCAACTGGGATATGTAATTTTGCTGCATCAAGAGCACAAGCAATTGTTGAATTCACATCTCCTGCTACCATCACGAGGTCTGGCGCCTCCTCAAAAAGTACTTTTTCGAATGCAATCATAATGCGGGCAGTCTGCTCGCCATGTGTTCCGGAGCCAACTCCAAGGTATCTATCTGGTTCTGGGAAACCCAACTCTCTAAAGAATATTTCCGAAAGATTTTCATCATAATGTTGTCCTGTATGTATTAAAAGAGGTTCAAATTCAGGCATCTCTTTCAAAGCAAAAAATACAGGCCCAACTTTCATAAAGTTAGGCCGTGCACCAACGACTAAAATAATCTTCATAAATGTCTAATATTGACTCTCTGTTTTACTTTTTATGATATGATTGTTTCTGGGTCGAGTTATAATCTCTTCGTGGGCTTTGCGACTTATTTCCCTTTGCATCTTTGATGCTGAGCTGAACCTTACCATCTTTATCTATAGCGATGACCTTTACATAGACCTTGTCTCCAACCTTTACCACATCCTCCACCTTATTGGTACGTTGGTGCTCAAGATTAGAGATATGTACCAGACCTTCATGATTAGGCATAAATTCTACAAAGGCGCCAAAATCGCGGATAGTGGTTACTACGCCGAGATACTCTTTACCTATTTCAGGTTCAGCCACCAACCCAAGCACTCTCTCTTTAGCCGCTTTGATTGAATTTTCATCTTGGGATGCAATCTGAATAGTACCGTCATCCTCAATATTAATTACTGCTCCGGTCGCTTCAATAATAGATTTAATGATCTTACCTTGAGGACCGATAACATCACCTATTTTTAAAGGATTTATCTTTACTACCTCAATATGTGGTGCGGTCTTCGCTATCTCGGGTCGTGGTTCAGCAATTACTTCCTTGATTTTATTAAGTATGAAAAGGCGAGCTTTTTTGGCTGCTTGTAAGGCTTCTGCCATGATTTCTTTTGTTATTCCTTCTACTTTGATATCCATCTGGAGAGCTGTTATGCCTGTATCAGTACCTGCAACCTTAAAGTCCATATCACCATAGTGATCTTCCAGCCCAATAATATCGGTAAGGATAACATATTTGCCATCTTCTATAATGAGCCCATTTGCCACTCCAGCCACAGGCTTTGTAATAGGCACGCCAGCTGCCATAAGTGCGAGTGTGCCGCTACATACCGATGCCATAGAGGAAGAACCATTTGACTCAAGTATTTCTGATACAATACGAATAGTATATGGAAATTTTTCCTCATCGTGTGGGATTACAGGTTGGAGAGCTCTCTCAGCGAGATTACCATGTCCCAATTCACGTCTTCCTGGAGAGCGCAAAAACCCAACTTCACCGACAGAAAATGGAGGAAAGTTGTAATGAAAATAGAACTTTTTCTTGTATTCTTCGTCTAATTCGTCAATAACTTTTTCATCTGCGCTTGTGCCCAAGGTTACCACTCCGAGTGACTGGGTCTCCCCTCTTGTAAAGAGTGCGGAACCGTGAGTTGCAGGCAAGACATCAATCTCGCAGGTAATAGGCCGAATTTCATCAAGGCTCCTGCCATCCACTCGCTTCCCGTGAGTAATAATTTGAGCCCTAACAACCTTCTTTACCAGATCATCAAAGACAGCTTTTATCTGTGTCTCTTTCTGTTCAAAATCATCCTCTTCAAGGTTTTCTTCAAGATATTCGAGGACATCCTCGTATATCTCGTCCAAGGCGTCCTGCCGTGCTTTTTTTGTTTTTATATTAACAACTTCTTTGATCTTTTCTTCAGCCAACTCTGTGATCTTTTCTATTAGATTTTCTTCCTTAACATCATACTCAAATTCACCTTTTGGTTTCGCCGCCTTTTGAATGAACTCCTGCTCGAATTGTAAGAGTTTTTTTATCTCCTGATGTGCATAATCAAGCGCATCTATCATTTGTTTTTCGGTAAGCTCTTGTGCGCCTCCTTCTACCATCATTATTGCATTTTCCTTTCCAGCAACGCACATCTCCAGGGCTGAATCTTCTAATTGAGAGGCTGTAGGATTCACTACAAATTGATTATCAAGAAGTCCAATATTAACTGCTGCTACAGGACCATTGAATGGTATATCAGAAATAGAAAGAGCTGCCGAAGCGCCGATGATGCCCAGCACATCCGGAGTATTTACCTTATCATAAGAAAGAACAGTAGCAATAACCTGCACTTCGTTGCGAAATCCTTCTGGAAATAAAGGACGGATAGGTCTATCAATTAATCTGGCAGTTAATGTTGCAGTGGTAGAAGGCTTTGCTTCTCGTTTATAAAATCCGCCGGGAATTTTCCCAGAAGCATACATCTTTTCTACGAAATCTACTACCAAGGGGAAGAAATCAATTCCTTCTCGCCTCTGTTTTGATACGGTTGCTGTAACGAGGACAGCAGTACCGCCATATTGAACCAGTACTGAGCCGTTTGTCTGCTTGGCCATTCTGCCTGTCTCAAGGACTAGCTTTCTACCAGCAAACTCGGTTTCTAGCCGAATAATATTATTCATCGTTCTCCTAAACACCTCCCTTCAATATTACAAGTATTATTATTTTCTGAGATTTAGCTCTTTTAAGATCGTTCTGTATCGATTGATATCCTTAGCTCTAAGATAATCAAGAAGTCTGCGTCGCTGTCCAACAAGTTTCAACAAACCACGCCTTGAATGATGATCCTTCTTATGGACTTTTAGGTGCTCGGTAATATCTACAATGCGTTTCGTGAGCAGAGCAATCTGAACTTCAGGAGAGCCGGTATCATATTCATGTCTCGCAAACTTATTAATAATTGCTTGCTTTTCTTCTTTGTCTATTGTCACATTTCCTCCAAAATTATTTACATTTGGAAATCTTTTAATACATCTTCCAAATCAGGATGTCCAATTTCTTGCAATTCATATTTAACCCTAACAATCGGTTTGTCAACTTTAATCAATTTTGTAATATCAATTGGAGTAGCACTCACGACCACATCGCAATCCGCTTTATTTACTGTGAGTTCGAGGTCTCGTACCTGCTTCTCTGAATATCCCATTGCTGGTAAAAGCATGCCAATCTCAGGATATTTTTGGAAAGTCTCGGTAATAGTTCCCACTGTATATGGACGAGGGTCAACGAGCTCAGAACATCCAAATTTTCTTGCCGCAACCACCCCTGCACCGTATTTCATTTCTCCATGGGTTAATGTTGGGCCATCTTCAATAACAAGAACTCGTTTGCCCTTAATAATTTTAGGGTCTTCTACAATGATAGGTGAAGCAGCATCTATTACTGTTGCCCCGGGATTGACGCTCTGAATATTTTCACGTAGTTGCTGGACATCCTCATTATTAGAGGTATCAATTTTATTTATTACGATGACATCAGCCAGCCTGAGATTTGCTTCCCCTGGATAATATCTAAGTTCATGGCCAACGCGATGTGGGTCCGTCACTGTTATATATAGGTCTGTTTTGTAGAATGACATATCATTGTTGCCGCCATCCCAAAGTATAATATCGGCTTCTTGTTCTGCTTCTCGCAGAATCGCCCCATAATCAACCCCGGCATAAACAACGGTATTGTTATCAATATGAGGCTCATACTCCTCTCTCTCTTCAATAGTGCATTTATATTTATCCAGATCTTCATAGGTGGCAAACCTTTGTACCTTTTGTTCACTAAGGTTTCCGTACGGCATAGGATGGCGTATCGCAACTACTTTTTTGCCTATCTGTTGCAGAATTTGGACTACTTTTCTCGTTGTTTGGCTTTTCCCGCATCCTGTGCGAACTGCACAAATGGA
>JBNGDW010000107.1:0-673 GCA_049975325.1 Cloacimonadia bacterium
GTACTCTTCCCGTTCTAAATAGCCCACGGTCTGGAAGTTCACTCCAATCTCCCTGGCCAGCTCTTTGCGGGAAATACCTCTGCCTTTTCTCAAAATCGAGATACGGTTGTAAATTTTTCTATTCTTCATTTTTTTATACATTTTGTTGTATTTTTACAACATTATATATATAATATACATCTTTATGAGCCGATGTCAAGTAAAGTTTTTGTTTCTTTTTATAAATGCCTCCATTATATTTATGGAGATCAAATCAAAATGAATGGAATTTAATATGAATATCAAACATTTTTTTGTCATCTTCCTAACCTTTTGTATTGAATTTAGTTTTTCCTGCAGCTATAAAAATGAATCCGGTTTGAAACTCCCGGAACCCACAGGTCCTTTTGATGTGGGGACAGCTTGGTTTTATTTCACTGATTCCTCTAGATTCGAAACATTCACTCAAGATCCGGATGATTTTCGGGAACTTGCTGTGAGAGTCTGGTACCCTGCAGAGATCAAAAAGTCAGACAAACCATGCCCTTATATAGAACACACTGCTGTCTTTCCTGAACAGGGAATTTCAGATAAAATCCGCGCTTCCCTTGATAAACTGAATGAACGCCTGAAATCCATCAAAACTCACTCATATAAAAACGCACCCGCCGCAGTGGAAGCTAATCCATTTCCT
>JBNGDW010000107.1:683-918 GCA_049975325.1 Cloacimonadia bacterium
GTACTGTACTCCCATGGTTACTGGGCAGGGATGAACCAGAGCACTATATTGATGGAAGAACTGGCCAGCCATGGATTTGTGGCTGCCAGCATTGGGCATTTAACCAGAGCAGAATTAAATCCCGCCTCCCTTGCTTCCTTTTTCCAGACATATAATTCTTTTCCGTTATTATTTTTCATGTTAATCTGAATAGGCCGCACAAACCGGGCTGCTTGTATTTCAGGAATAACTATTT
>JBNGDW010000107.1:928-1313 GCA_049975325.1 Cloacimonadia bacterium
AATCGAATAAGCTTTAATAACCCTGGATAGAAAACCCTTCTCGAAACCTGCCCAAGCAGCGGGATATAAACTATTATTTTTTTCATTCCATAAACCAACCCAGGCAAAACTGTAATTTCCAAGTTCAATAAACAACCGGCAAGCCCTTGACAGTAAACTTGCCTCATTCTCCGCTGTCCTTAAAAGACGATGACATTCTTTCAGAAGGAAGGTTTCAAGACCTGAATTCTTTTTTGAAAGATTTAATCGGTCAGCAGTGAGCTTTTTCACATCATTCCTCATGTTTGCTCAACTTCTTCTACCTCTTTAGTCGGAAAACATAGGAAAAAATTGGATAAAAAAATAAAAAATTGTGGTTTTAGTTAAATAGAATACTTGGATCAGC
>JBNGDW010000107.1:1323-4358 GCA_049975325.1 Cloacimonadia bacterium
TAAAAAAATAAAAAATTATTATTTATTGCATTAATTGGGCCAGTTTCATAAAATTTTTATCAAATATTCTTTCTGTAAAAGGAGCCTTCAAATGAAAAACAAAATGGATTTCAAATCCATTCTTTATTTAATTTTATTTGTAGCATTATCCTTAGCCACCGGAGCTCTGGGTTCATTGGCCACCTCCCGCTCCGTCGATACTTGGTATGTCACCCTCAACAAACCGGCCTTTACTCCTCCCGGATGGCTTTTTGGACCGGTTTGGACTTTACTCTATATCCTTATGGGCATTGCTGCTTTTTTAGTTTGGAAAAGCGAAGGATTAAAAAGCCGCAAGAATCCGGCTCTCGGCATATTTTTCTTTCAACTGCTGCTTAATTTTCTCTGGTCTGTTTTTTTCTTCGGATTCCAAGCGCCGGCTCTGGCTCTGGCGGACATTTTCTTTCTCTGGTTGGCCATAATCATTATGATGGTCTATTTCTTCAAGCTTTCCCGGACAGCCGGTTATTTGCTTATCCCGTACCTGCTGTGGGTAAGCTTTGCTTCTGTTTTGAATATTTCAATCGTTGTTCTTAATCCCTGATTGATGCCGTTTATATTAATAATAATTGGATTTACTCTCCTCTTACTAGGAGCTCATTTTATGGTTGACGGAGCAGTTGCCGTCGCCAGACGGTTAAATGTATCCGATTTAGTTATCGGCTTGACCGTAGTTGGTTTCGGAACATCTACCCCGGAACTTTTCGTCAATATTTTCGCCAGTTTTAAAGGCAATCCGGAAATCGCTATGGGCAACATCCTCGGCTCAAACATTGCCAATATTCTTTTAATTCTTGGACTATCTTCCTTAGTTATGCCGCTTATTTTAACCAAAGGAACAGTTTGGAAAGAAATTCCCTTAAGCCTTTTAGCAGTATTTCTACTGGCGGTATTAGCTAATGACTGTTTTATAGACAGAGCGGAGACCGGCTATTTAAGCCGATCTGACGGCTTGGTCTTTCTCTGCTTCTTCTTAATTTTCATCTACTATACGGCCAGAATTTCCAGAATAACTTTATATTCTTAAGATTTTCCAAAAGCTTCTGCATTTACATCAGTTGCTCCTCCTAATGTTCCAGGGATTCCTGCATATTTGGTGACACCATATGAGACATATTGTCTTTACTTCTTTTTGTTTTAGCTTAAAGCTGATGACAGCCACTTATAGGGGAAAGCTAAACATATTTCTGTATGCGTTGGATTCTGGCATGATTTTTGAATCAAAATTCCTGCGCTATGGCCGGGGTATATCGTCAGCGGCATCCAGAGAGGACGGTACTGTATCGTGTACTTTTCCATTATTTTAACCGCTTCCTCCATGAATATGAGAACAGGTTTGAGAAACACTACGGTTACTTGCGTTCTATTATTCAGGAAGTGGCAGAGAAATACTTGGAGTGTGGTAATCCCATGAACGGTTTTGCGCGGATAAAGTGTTCAGATTGCGGAACAGAAAAATTACTGATGTTTTCCTGCAAGACCCGCGGATTCTGCCCCTCCTGTCATGCCAAGCGCCGTGAGGAATGGGGCGAGTGGATGCGGGAGAAGCTTATCCTGGATACACCTCACCGCCAGGTGGTATTCACCATACCCAAGATGTTGCGGGTTTTCTTCAAATACAACCGCTCGCTTCTCTCTGAACTTTGCCTATGCGGCAAAGCGGCGCTTGTCAAATACTTCAAGGCGACCACACGCAAAGAGCTCACGCCAGGTATTATTGCTGTAATACAGTCGTTTGGGAGCCGAATAAATTTTCATCCTCATCTTCATTTTCTGGTTACAGAGGGAGGTATAGATAAACAAGGCCGGTTCCATAAGGTCTCAAGCTTCAATGATGCTCTGCTCTGCCTGTTTTTCACCCGCGAGGTCTTTTTGCTTCTCCTTGGTAAACACTTAATCAACCGGAATTTTGTAAAAAAGATATTGAGCTGGAGGCATACAGGATTTAATGTACACAGTAAAGTCAGAGCAGAGAGTAAAGAAGAGGCCGAGCGGATAGGTAAGTATATGATCCGGCCTTTAGTCTCACTCAGAAGATTATCCCTGGATAAGGCACAAGGACAGGTAGTCTATCAGTACGGAAAGAACAGCACAGAGTCAGAGCATATGGATTATCTGGAATTTATAGCCAGAGTAACCTCTCATATCCCTGATAAGGGACAAGTTATGGTCCGTTACTACGGCCTCTATGCCAATGCCCACAGAGGAAAGAAGCGGAAAGCAGGAGTCGACCCTTCCTGCCCACCTATTATTGAAGATGAAGTTTCATTTGTGCCATCCCGGGGATGGGCCGAGATGATAAAGAAGGTCTATGAAATCGATCCCCTCATCTGTCCAAAATGCGGAGGACAGATGTCAATCATCTCTTTCATAGAAGATCATAAAGTCATAGACAAGATCATCAACCACCTCAAGCTGACCTTTAAAGCAGAACGTCCTCCACCAGCGCAAGCTCAACTCAGTATGGCAGCTGAGGATAGAGTGGAATATCTATGACAATCAAGAGTTCTTGATCAACAGTTAAGGGTGAAGTCTATTCAGTATGTGCTTTTTACAGAGCAATTCACTGAAATTCTATTTTTACCGCGGATTTTTATTGACTTTATACTTTTGTTCTATGTATTATTTTTAATATAGCAGTTCAGAGGGCAGAAATTAAGCAAAAATGAGTAGAAATCACAGTAAGCACAAAAAGCAAATTCTTATTAAGTTGGTGTTTATTCTTTTAACAATTTCATCAAGTTTATTATATTATGTTGAATATTCAGATCAACCAGAAGTATTTTCAAGTATCCCTGCGGCAATGTGGTGGGGAGTTGCAACCTTAACTACGGTTGGTTATGGTGATATTTACCCAATTACTCCATTAGGAAAATTTCTGGGAGCAATTATTAGCTTGTTAGGAATTGGATTGTTTGCACTACCTGCGGGAATATTGAGTGCAGGATTTATTGAAGAAATAAGAAAAAGGAGAGAATGTGAGAAAGTATGTCCAC
>JBNGDW010000108.1:0-4253 GCA_049975325.1 Cloacimonadia bacterium
CGTAACTTTTCTGAGCAACACCTTCCTGAGATAGAAGAACCATGAAACAATCTGTAGGAAAAGAGACAAAATTACTTGCAAAGCATACTACCATCTATGGCCTGGGAATTTTCTTCAATAAAATTGTGGCATTTTTATTGCTGCCCGTTTATACGAGATTTTTAACCCCGCATGATTATGGTATTAAAGAACTTGTAGGCATAAGCACAGAAGTCGTTGGGTTACTGGTATCTGTTGCAATATCTGCATCGATCTTTCGATTTTATTTTGAGTATGATGATGAAAAAGAAAGAAACGAGGTCATCAGTTCTGCAATCATTGTTCTGGGTATTATTGGAATAATTATTTTATCTCCTTTTGCAATTTTCTCAAATTACCTTGCAAGATATATACTTGATGCAGAAAAGCTTTATTATTTTTTCTGGATATCGTTTGTATCGATGTGGTTTCAGTCACAGAATGACATTGCCTTCAACTACCTGAAGGCCAGGCAGAAGTCGCTGCTATTCGTTACGATATCATTGTGTCGCATGATTTTGGCTATTTCCCTGAATATTTACTTTATCGTTGTCATGGGAATCGGTGTACTCGGAATACTGATAAGTACACTCATAGTTGCCCTGTTAACATCTCTGTTTGTTACCATACCGATCTTATTCAAAATAGGGATGCATGTATCTTTTGAAAAAATAATAGAAATGCTGAAATTTGGATTACCTTCAATTCCTGCTCAGGCAGGGGCTTTCGTTGTTCATTTATCAGATCGTTTTTTCATTAAAGGGTACTGTTCGATCGCTGACGCGGGTTTGTATTCTCTGGGATATAGATTTGGGGCTATACCAGCAAATTTCATAGCTGATCCCTTTAATCAGATCTGGCAGCCAAGAAGGTTTGAGCTATACAAACAGACAGGATCTGAGGAGATGTTTGGAAGGATTTTTACATATTTTCTTTGTGTGATATTGTTTGCAGGTTTGGGTGTATCAGTCTTAACAAAAGATGTGTTGATGATTATCGCAGATGAGAAATTTTGGTCTGCTTACAAAATAGTACCCATTATTGTGGTTGCCACAACAATCTTCACTTTTGCATCCCATTTCAACATGGGAATTTTAATATACAAGAAGACGAAATATCTTGCATACATAAACGGATCAAATGCTTTTGTTGTGATAGTTCTGAATTTTCTCTTAATTCCAAGTTTCGGAGTATATGGTGCTGCAGTAGCAACTCTTATCGCTTTTATTTACAAAGTGTCATTGACCTACTTCTACAGCAGCAAATATTATAAGATCCATTTCGAGTTTCTGCGTATCTTCAAGATTTTTCTCGCAACCTTAATCTTGTATACAGGAACAGTATTCATTGATTCTGGTTCAACATACATTAATTTTATCGTGAAGACATGTATTGTATTGTTATTCCCGATCATTCTTTATTTTCTGAGATTCTATTCTGAAAACGAAAAAGACATGATATCGGGTTATCTTCGACCTGGAATTGACACTGTGAGAAATATATTCAGCCTGAACTGAGAAATGGGAAATCGCACTATGGGTTTTCAGAAAACTATTAAGCCATTGATTGTGTCGAGCCTGTTTTATTCGGGGACCCTTGATATTCTACGGTATGTAACAAGGAAAAATCGTGTGAATATAATCATGTATCATCGTTTCTCAAACAAACCCAAACCATTTATGATTGAACAGAAGGATTTTGATAATCAAATAAGGTTTTACATAAAACGATATAATTTTATCACGTTGCAGCAATATACTGATTATATAAATGGAAAGCGAAATGATCTTCCCAATAACCCGTTGATCATAACTATGGATGACGGATATGAGCATAATTTTCTGTATGGGTATCCCGTGTTAAAAAAATATAACATTCCTGCTACGATCTTTCTTGCAACAGATTTCATCGAGCATAAGATCTGGCTATGGTCGGATAAAATGCAATATATCCTAGCAAAGTCGAAGCGCACTGAGTTCGAGTTTCCTCTTGGGGACAAGATGAAACGATTCGATGTCCATGACTTTGAGAATTGGTATCAAACACAACTAACGATGTTTGCATATTGTGCAACAATAGAAGATGATAAGAAGGATGAATACCTCGATGAGTTAGCCAAACTGTTGAGTGTAGAAGTTCCTCATGAGGCAGCAGGAAGATTCAGGCCCATGAATTGGGATCAGATTCTTGAAATGAGCAAGAATGGTATTGATTACGGATCTCACACCTGTTCGCATCCTATACTGACAAGGATTAGTGATGATCGATTGGACCATGAAATCAGAGAATCGAAGAAAGTGCTGGAGAATAAATTGCAGACATCAATCAATCAATTCTGCTATCCAAATGGACAAGAGCACGATTTCAATGAATCAATCATTCAAAAACTGAGAAAAGCAGGGTATCTTTCATCTGTAACGACCATCCAGGGGTACAACCATATACATGCAGATCCCTTTTGTATAAAAAGAAAACAGATTCATAGTATAGATAGAATTTCTATACTGAAGCAATTAGTCCTGGACTAGATATAGGATAGAAATTTATGCCTTCTCCAGATTCATTCAGAATTCTTATAGTCATTGTTCCAGTTGTTTTATTCGTCATCGGAATATCAAAGCCTTTGTATGCTGTCATTGGCTACATGATTCTCGTTTATTGTAAAACGAGCTCATACTATCCCCAATTCGCAGCCATTCAAGCTGAGCTCGTTTTTGCTCTATTGATTTTAGCTAGGATATTCTTAACGGGCAACTTTTTTACGAGACTATCATTGAACTATAACAGGGTGAACATGTATTTATATCTTTTCATCCTCTCGATCTTCATTTCCTATATGTTTGCATGGGACAAGCAATATTCCTGGGATAACGCAGTGTACCACTTCATCAAGGCTTTCATATTCTATATAATGATTGTGACATCGATAACGAGCTGGGAAGATCTTAAGATATTCACATGGTCGTTTGTCGTCATGTTTGCTTATCTTGCGTATGAACCCTTCTACAACATTTTCATGGGGATAGATTCTTCTCAAGCATATTTTGGCTCGTATTATATATCCGATGTAGGTCTCCTTTCAGGACATGTGGCCCTCGCAAACAACATGAACCAGATGATCCCGATTGCATTCTATCTCATGTATTCTGTGCGCAAACCCTTGTATAAAATTCTCGCCAGTATTCCCCTGATATTATTTACAGCTTCTCTGATAGGAAGCGGGTCGCGAGGCGGTGTTGTCGGGTTTGCAGTTGTTGCGGTGTGCATTGTATATTTTTCAAAGCATCGGATGTTTCTTGGTGTTGTTACCGCTTTGTTATGCATCGTTTTATTCTTGTCTACGAGTCTGAGTTATACTGCATCGAGAATCGATGCAGGTTCGACGATGAGCCGGCTTACAGGCCTGACTCATGGAATCGGTATATTGGAGAGGGGGCATATCCTCGGTGTCGGGCCCGGGTGTTTTCTCTTCGCACGTGGAAGATACTTTGGCTGGACCATGGAAGCGCATAATATTTATGGTGAATTGATTGGTGATCTCGGTATTCCCGGGATATTAGCCTGGCTGTTTCTCATGTATCATACATTCTTGAACCTCTTCGCTGTAAAAAAGAAATTAAAGGCTCTCTTTCTCGAGGAAGATTTTCTCTATTACCTGGTTATGGGGATACAAGTGTCCCTCATTGTGAGGCTTGTGATTTCCATGGCATCTCATGGGCTCTATTATTTTTATTGGTATCTGATGGCAGGCCTTTCAATTATTCTTATCAAGATTGTCGATAGCATGAGTGCGAGTGAAGAGAAAGGAAAGACAACAACTCCGGGATTCACATGATGAAACTGGGAGATAATATGACTATCACTCGTACACTCATCAGAAACGTGACATTTCCATTGGTTGCTTATCGAGATGGTCTCATCAATATCAATGACCACCGGAAATTTCTCGAGAAGAGTCAATATTGGTCACACGATGAAATACTGAATTATCAGCTGGATAAGATCAAAACTCTATTGATTCATGCATATGAGACCACCAGCTTTTACCAAAAGAGATGTGATGATTCAGGGTTCGATCCATATTACATGCGGTATCATGACGACCTCACGAAGATCCCACCACTTACAAAAAAAGACCTTCAAGAGAACATAGAGAGCATGAGATCAAAGTCATACAGCGACAGGGATGTTCACAGAGACGCAACAGGTGGATCAACCGGGGCGCACACCCCGTT
>JBNGDW010000109.1:0-4017 GCA_049975325.1 Cloacimonadia bacterium
ATCCAAATATTGTTGTAATAAATGGAGCTGTAGAAAAATACTGGAATGATATTTATCCAGTATTGGATAAAAAATTGAAACATCACTATCTAAACAACAATCCAGCGAATATTAAACTACTATCTTCTACATTTGATGATAGAGTTGGACCTTTACTTGGAGGAGCATTAATGAGTTTTAGAAAGTATATCCAAAAACAAACGGGCTAAAAGTAGCCCGAATTTGAAAGGAGGGATATTGTGAAACGTCTATTTATTGTTTTCTTGGTAACATGTTTCTTGTTAGCTGGTTCAGTAACATTGGCTGCTTCAGAAGATGAGCTTATTGTTTATCACTGGTGGACTGCCGGAGGAGAGAAGGAAGCCATAGATGCTCTATTTGAAGCGTTTTTGGAAGAGCATCCAAATGTTGAAATAATCGAAAATCCTGTAGCTGGAGGCGGCGGCGGAATAATGAGAGCCCAGATAAAGACAATGATTATGGCCGGTAACCCACCTGACACTTTCCAGATTACTTATGGGCATGGGATGATAAGTTCCTTTGCAAGCGTTCTTCAACCGATTGACGATTTAATAAAAGGTTACAACATTCCTGAATCAGTATATGAATGGGGTCGTGTTGATGGAAAAATGTATGGAGTTCCGCTTAACCTGATGCAGAATAACTGTCTCTGGTACAATGAGGATCTGGTTGAAGAATTGGGAATCGAAATGCCCATAGAATCAATTTATGACTTCCTTGTTGTTTGTTCAGAAATAAAGGATGCGGGCTATGTGCCTCTTGCAGTTGGTGCAGGAATGGGTCAGAAGTTCTGGTTAGGAACGCTATTTGAGGCAATAAACAGTTCCTTACCAGGCGGTGGCGCTGATTTCCTTAATGAATATTACGCAGGCAATGTTTTGCCTTCTGAGTCTTCTGTATTCAAAAACACATTACAGGTCATGAAAACACTCATTGATAATGATTTTATAAACGATGATTTTTCAGCACTAACCTGGGATCAGGCAGGAGACCTAATGGCAACAGGAAAAGCTGTGTTCTATGTGATGGGAGATTGGGGTAAAGGTCACTTTACTGCTATGGGTTTGGAACCCAGAGTTGACTTTGGATATCAGCCATTTCCCGGAACAAGTGATACTTTTGTAGGACACGCCGATTGCTTTGTTCTACCAGTAGGTGTAGATAAACAATTAGCTAAAGATTGGATAAAATTCTTGACCACAGTTAAGGCAGCCAATACATTCTGTCCAATTAAAGGAGCAGCACCATTTGTATTGGATGCACCACTTGATGTGTATGATTCAATAACAAAAGAAATTCTCGGTTACTTTAGAGATGAAGATGTTGCAAAAGTGCTGTCACAGTTTGGTGCACCGCCAGAATCCTATCTTGATGTTTTTGGGACAGCATTCAGTCAATTCTTCAATGATCCAGTTATCAATGAAAGTTCACTAGATGATTTCGATTACGCGTACGAAGAAGTTTTCTGGTATTAAAAATTGCCGGCAGGTGTGAGTGCACCTGCCGACTATTTACTCAACGTTTACTTAAACTGAGGAGTGTATTGTTTTGAGTAAAAAGATACAGATACTATTATTTATTTTACCAGCAATTGTGTTGGTTGGTCTATTCGTATATGGTTTTACAGCATATACTGTTCAGGTTTCGTTAACAAGGTGGAGAGATGTTGGATTTGGAGGATCTTTTGTTGGCCTGGATAATTATATTAGGCTATTTACAACTGATAGGGTATTCAAGACTTCTCTTATAAACACACTGAAGCTTACAGCAATCTTCATAGGAGTTACGGTACCTCTTGGTTTATTGTTGGCTGTTTTACTTGACCTGAAAATAAAAGGCAGAAGCATTTTCAGATTAATTTTTCTTTTACCTTTGTCTTTTTCTTTTGTTGCTTCAGCTGCTATGTGGACGTGGATGTTTTCTCCTAATATCGGATCAATAAATGCATTTTTGAGAGCAATAGGACTTGAAGTGCTTACTCAACCGTGGATTACTTCGGAAAAGCAGGCGATAATATGTATTGCTATAGCCTATATATGGCAGTTTTCTGGATTTTCAACATTAGTCTACTACGCAGGCATCAGTGGAGTGCCTCCTGAGATATCAGAAGCAGCAAAAATAGATGGTGCTAGCACATTTCAAAGATATATGAGAGTCATTATTCCAATGCAAAAACCAGCAACGCTTACAGTTCTTATGATACTTCTAATGTATTCTTTGAGGGTATTTGATCTTGTCTGGTTGATGACAGGTGGGGGACCTGGAACATCTTCTGAAATATTGTCTACATTTATGTATAGAACAGCATTCAATCGGAACAGATTTGGCTATGGAGCATCAATAGGAACAATAATGTTTGTTTTATCTATGATAATTGTAATTCCATTCTTCTTAAAACTTAGGAGAAGTGAATATGAATAAACAGTATTCGTTGTCACGAAAGAGATCAGGAAAAACAATAAAAAAGATACTGATTTATTTGCTCTTAACTCTAGCAGCGTTGTTTTATTTGTTTCCAATTTATACAGCAGCAAATACGTCATTAAAGAGCAATCAGGAGCTTGCTTATGGACCTGTTAGTATTGTTAAAAATCCTGAATTCAGCAACTATAAAGATGCATTCTTGAAAATTGACAGACCTATGTTCAACAGCTTTGTAATCACGCTCTTTGCAACTGTGATTTCTTCTTGTTTGGGAGCCTTGTGTGGTTTTGGCTTTTCTAAACTTAAATTTAAAGGGAGCTCGCTAATATTTTTAGTTATAGTATTAGGATTCTACATAGCGCCCCAATCTATTCTTATTCCATTGTTGAGGTTTATTGGTTCGATTGGTTTGTACAATACATACTGGGGTCTGATTATAACCCATACAGCATACGGGATGCCTATAACGACATTGCTGTTTAGAAATTATTTTGAGACACTACCGAATGAAATGATAGAGAGTGCTAGAATTGATGGTTGTAATTATTTTGGTACATTTTTTAGGATAGCTCTGCCTTTGTCATTACCTGGATTTGCAGTGGTTGCTATTTTTCAGTTCACGAATATCTGGAATGAATTCCTTTACGGGTTATTGCTTACCCAGGGGACAAATTCACAACCTTTAACTGTTGCCATTGCAAATCTAAAAGGTACAACCGTGGCATCATGGAACATCCAAATGGCGGGTGTAATTGTTTCTGTTTTACCGGTACTGCTTGCATATATATTTTTCCTTAAGTTGATCGTAAAGGGTCTGTTGATGGGGTCAGTAAAAGGCTGATAATTCATTATTTTAATAAATGGAGGTGGATTTATGGGCAAAAAAGTCTTATTACTTGGAGAAACCTGGACAGTAACTAAATTTCACACCAAAGGTTTTGATGTCGTGCCTCTTGGGGGATTTGAGGATTTTTCTGTTTATTTTAAAGAGGGAATGAAGGCTTATGAAGACATCGAGATAACGCATTTACCAAATCATCTGGTGCTAAGTGAATTTCCCAAGAGTATTGAAGAATTATCTAAGTTTGATGTGGTAATAATAAGCGATTGTGGAAGGAATACGTTAACTATGTACCCCGATATGTTCACCATGCCAATGGGACCAAACAAAGTTGAAATGATAGCAGAATATGTTAGAAAAGGCGGCGCATTAATAATGGTAGGTGGATGGGTAGATTTCCAGGGTTTTCAG
Source organism: Cloacimonadia bacterium (assembly GCA_049975325.1). Lineage (GTDB taxonomy): Bacteria > Cloacimonadota > Cloacimonadia > JGIOTU-2 > JBNGDW01 > JBNGDW01. The sequence continues at coordinate 3,698 of JBNGDW010000109.1, forward strand.
GGGAAAGGAAACTACCATGGCAGCGCAATAGAAGAGGTCCTACCTGTAAACATCATGGATAGAGATGATAGAGTAGAAAAAACTGAAGGAGCAGATGTAAAAGTATTAAAATCTGACCACCCAATTTTAGAGGGTATAGATACAAAATGGCCCAGATTTTTGGGCTATCAGAAGGTAGAACCAAAAGAAAACTCGGAAGTACTTGCCACCATATCTGGTGACCCATTCATCATTGTAGGAAAGAGTGACAAAGGTAAGTCAATGGCTTTTATGTCAGACTTAGCACCTCATTGGGGTATAGACTTCGTGAAGTGGGAATA
>JBNGDW010000110.1:0-4016 GCA_049975325.1 Cloacimonadia bacterium
AGGATGGTATACTTTTCATTCCCAGAATTGGTATACTTTTATCTTCCCGTTGACAGCCGTGGCCCGATGAGCTCATGACCGGTTTCACAACGCACGGCAGGCCTATCTCAGCGACGGCGTCTTCAAACTCCTCGCGTGTGTCGGCAAATCGGTAGGGTGAGGTTTTCAGACCAAGTTCCTCAGCTGCCAGGCGGCGGATTCCTTCACGGTCCATGGTCAGCCGGGTGGCGCGGGCCGTGGGGATGACCCGGAAGCCCTCGTTCTCCAGTTCAAGCAGGGTTTCTGTGGCGATTGCCTCCACCTCGGGCACGATGAGGTGCGGCTGTTCGGCCTCGACGATACGGCGCAGGGCCTCAGAGTCGAGCATGGATATTACATGGCTGCGGTGAGCCACCTGCATGGCCGGGGCATTGGCATAGCGATCCACAGCGATAACCTCGACACCGAACCGTTGCAGTTCAATGGCCACTTCCTTCCCAAGTTCGCCCGAGCCCAGAAGTAGGACCCGCAAAGCGCCGCTTGTCAGCGGTGTTCCGATAGTTGTACTCATGTTGTCACCTCTTTCTGGTTGAAGAATCTGGACTGGATAGTCCATGATGAAATCAAATGCAAGACCTCTTCAAAAAAAGGGGAAATGAGAGAACTGAACGGGATGCATCGAGACGCTGGGCGCCAGATTAATATTTCGAATTCCGGATTGCGAATCGCGAATTTAAAAGATCGGAGAAAAAGCATCTGTGGGAGCGCCTTTCAGGCGTGATTTTTTTCCGCAGAGAATCTTCTTAGAACACCCTTTTTGATGCTGAAATGGGGCTTTTTTCAGGATTGTTCTTTATGATTACAAAGGGTTATCTTGGTTCGACCCCATTATGATTGCCGAAATATTTATTCATAGGCGCCTTCCAATCTTATTGTAATTATAGTCTTTTCTGTCCTAACGCGCTTATCAGCCGCACGCGTAGCGCGGCGGCCTGGATGCGCTGGTTATGCTTTATACTTCTCGCACTCCATTCTTTGATACCAGAAGGCATGAGAGGTTCAGAGTCTTCTTTGTATGAAAGGGTATTTTGCGTAATTGTTTCTCCCATGATTCATCATCAGGAACAGCTAAAAGATAAAAATAATTGCCACCATTCATTTGTAAGACGAGTTGACCAAGTGCAGAATAAACAGCCTGCTCTTTTTGCCTTGATGATGAGCCTTCAACTTCAATAATGTAAGTACCATGCTTTGGATGAGCTGCTACTATATCAGCTCTCCCATACTTTGGATGGGGACCAATATGTGCCCCGAGCACAACAAGTGCATCTTCTGCTACTTTGACACGAGTCTTCTTATCTGGTTTGTGCTGACCACCTTTTGCTCGTTCCATGGCATCAATATCGACTTGCACTTCCCAACCATCACTGGGCGGAAAGCGATGTGCTACAAGCCAACGTTTTACTTCAAGTTGATACATTGTTTATTACCTCTTTGAGCATAACACCAGCCATCAGTAGTGCGACGCCAGGAGCTTCAACTGCATTGCCTTGTTGTGCGATTACCGTGGAAAGGGAGAGCTGAGGACATCAATGTGACTCCTGTCTCGCGCCCACTCGAAATATTTCTCAAACCATAAAATCTTCGGGAGATGATTCTCTTCCCCTGCAAGTCGACGCTTTTCACATTCAACAAAATCACCAATCTCAGACACGATATGCTCCCAGTCTCCGATGAAACCTTGATCAGAATCTGCCGCCATTCTGATAGCCCAGAGGTAATGAACAAAGGAATACCCGTCACCATCATCTCGGGTAAGCCGTTTAAAGATTGTGTCCAGGGGTGGCTTCCACCGCTTAGCTTTTGTCACAATTCGACTGTCCACGATTATGCGGGGATATTTGGCGACATTTTTCTCCAAATTGTATGCATCAACCAGAGCCGGGCCTACAATCTTCCCATCCTCATGGTACAAAGCCCCTTCTGCAATACCACCTCGCAATAAGTAACCGAGCTTAAGTAGTCGAAATGCAATTGCTCTTAGATGGAATAGAAGATTCATAAGGCCTTTTTCGGTGGCTTCTGTCGAGATTGCCAAGCAATCGGAGAATGTGCTTAGCCTGTGTGAGGCTTCTGTTATGTCACCGACCCTCCCGAGGATTATACCTTCAAGTTTAACTTCATTTGGTATGTCTAAGGCTGAAAGCATCTTGGCAAGCGGAACTTCTGGGTCAGGTTCAGCAGTCCGATTGACCAGATTCTCAAAGCCAAGAATATCGGCAAAGGCCACATACTTATTCTGGTAGGAGTTCATCACATTCCCCTTTACGCACAACGCCCCGCATCAGCGGTGCGGGCGATAGTCCGCGTCTGACTGCATGCTGTTGTTGGGCTTTAGAACCATAATGTATTGAAATCTTCTAATGGATTCTCAATTAGCTCTAACTCTAACTTACTATCCCTTGATATCTTATTAACTTGATATTGAAGTTCTGTTTTGTCCATTCTCTGTAAAACAACTGATTCAAATTGAAGCGTCTCAACATTCAAATAGTTATAGCTTGTAATTACAACTTCAGCATATTCCGCTAGGATGGCACCATAAATTTTGCAATGGAAATAACCTTTATAGTAAAAGTTATCTCTGTCTTTTTTAGGTAGACTTGACCGAATGTTTACACCTAGCATATTTTCAGTAAAATAGTTCAAAATACCCGAACCCTTATCTCCTTCACGGATTATATTTGCTTTCAAAGTATCATCCCATTTATAAGAGCAATCATCTCCAATGTATTTTCTCAGTCTTTCTTCTAGAGAGACCCATCTTCTTTTATCTAAATCCCAAAGCTTATCTCTAGATATTATTTTGGTGAATGGATTTCTGTTAGTTTTATCAATAAACATATTATTGTAGGTTTTATGAATTTTCCTCCCAACATCATCAAAATATGAAAATCCTTCTGAATCAATAAAAGGGCATATTATACTTATATCGCCATTAAGGTACCACCATCTCATGTACAAGTTATTAAGACCAACTGCTATATCCACCCCTCGATATAACCCAGGTGCACATTGTAAATTCAAATCTCCATCCAAGATTATAATATCTTCTATCTGTAATTTATAATCATTTTCGCCTAATAGTTTTTTCGAGATTTCAACCCAGCAAACGATCTTCAATGACATACCGCATTCTGTGCATACCCCCTCTACTTCACATATTATCCCTGAACATTCATTACCTAACGTCTTAATTGTTCTCTCTGATTCTGCAAAATGTTTAAAAATCCTTATTTTCATAATATCTTCATCATCTTGAATATCTTTAAACACATTATCTAATAGATTTTTCAGATTGAAACCTTCACCCTGGAAAGTACTTTTCTGGTCGCAGTTTGTACATTCCCAATGAAATGGATGGAACATCAAGAAATGTTTTTTTTCAAACATATAGGTGCTTAATTAATAGCCCAACGGTTGAACTGTGCGACGCGGCTTTTTGCGTCCGCACCAGTGAATAGTTGGGCAAAATGTTTTATCCTGCCTGCCATGCTTCTAATGATGATGGCTGGAATTTTATGCCCTTTGCGAGCTCGGCTGTGAATGTATCACTGATAGTGATATTGAATTTGCCATCCTTGGTAATATTTGTACTTTTAATCGTAGGTTCCCATTTCATAAACGGATATGCATTTCCATTTTTTGCAAGCTCATTTCCGGCGCCTATTAATTTCCCGCGTAAATATTTTACAACTGGCCAATGTCCTATCGGTTTCTCGAGAGGATCACTGGTCAAAACTTTAAGATCTTCATTTTCAAGTTCACATATTTCAAAAATAGCAGTTCTAATATGATTAGCCATACGGCTTCTTATATCTTTTGATAATTCATTAATTTTATCAAAACCTAAAAAACCGTGTTCAAAACCGTCGCTAGCTTTTTTAGCATTTTTATAGCACTCAAAATCACCCTTTAGTAAAATACTCAAGTTTCGCACCCCTTAATCCTGAGATGGGGGCATAGGGCCTGATCGA
>JBNGDW010000111.1:0-3978 GCA_049975325.1 Cloacimonadia bacterium
CCCCTTTCCCTGTTTCTCATTTCCCCATTCCCCTTTTCCCTTTTCATTATTCATTTTCCATTATTCATTGCTTTAAGACAGTCTATTATAAACAATCTTCCCATCCACCATTGTGAGATACGGTTTTGCCTCCAGCCAGAAAATATTATTTTCATGCGTATAATCATCAACTACAATAAGGTCTGCCAGCTTGCCTTCAGATATAGTTCCACGCACCTTGTGGCTATGAGAACCATAGGCAGACCAGTATGTATAGGCTCGGATTGCTTCATCAGTAGTTATCTTCTCTTCAGGGATCCAGCTTTTTCTTTTTGGATTATTCCGTGGTTTTCGCTCAATTGCCGAATAGATTCCCAGAAAAGGGGAAATAGTTGCTACCGGCGCATCAGAGCCAAACCCGATATGCACTTGCTGTTGTAAGAGTGAACGAAAGGGATATGAGTTTCTGCCATATTCGCCCCAAAATTTCTCGGTTATTTCTGCATCAAGGCTAATATGAATAGGTTGCATTGAGCAATAAATATGCTCCTGCGCAACTCTTATCTGATCCTCAGGGCGCACACACTGTAGATGCTCAACTCTATGAAACATCTGTCTGCCAAGTCTTTTGTTTGCTCGGAGAATTGCATTGATGAGAATATGAACCGCTCTATCCCCAATTGCATGCGTAGAGGTAGCAATCCCGCTTTCCCCAGCTTTAAGCATAATTTCAAAAACCTCTTCTTCAGACATTATACAGGTTCCATAGTTATCCAGGCTATCTGGATAGGGATGATACATATATGCAGATTGAGAACCAAGCGAGCCATCAATAAAGAGCTTCACCCCCCCCAATTTCAACCATTCGTCTCCTGTATAAGAATGGATTCCCATATTAAGAAGCTCATCCAATATTTTCTGGGGGAAATGCCAGCAGACCCGCAGAGTGAGTTCCCCTATTTCATGAAGATGGGAAAAGAGTTTATACGCTGCTTTATCTTCCATGATATGTATTCCCGTGAGTCCAAATGAGTGTGCTTCTTGAATTGCTTCTTTTAAATATTTCTCACGAGATTCTTGTGATAGTGGAGGAATGGACTGATTAACCAGTTCAGATGCTCTCTCATAAAGAAATCCGTCCGGTCTTCCATCTGGGAAACAGCCAACGCGACCACCTGGTAGCGAAGGCTTTTTTGTCAGAATATTCATAATATCCAAGGCTTTTGAGTTACAGAGCACTGTATGTAAGTCCTTACTAAAAAGGGAAACAGGTTTATTTGGGAATATCTCATCAAGTAAATATCTGTTAAAGCCTATAGCATCAGGCCAAATATTTTTATTCCAGCCAATACCCTTAATCCATGGAAGATTTTGTGCAGCTCCATCCCTGAACTCGCAAAGTTTTTTCTTCACTTCCTCCAGGTTTTGGGCGTCAGAAAGATCCACCTCTTTTCTGGATAAAGCATAGGTAACGAAATGAGTGTGGGCATCGATAAAACCAGGCAGGATCATTTTCCCCTGCAGATTAATACTTTCTGCATGGGATAATATTTTAGAAGAGATATTCCTAAGAGTACCCACACATTTTATTTTATTCCCCTCTACATATACAGCATCTGCAGTTTTGCCAGGGAGTTCAGTAAAAACTTTCCCGTTGTAAAATAGTATATTCATTCTGCTCCTATAAAAATGGAGCGGGAAACGGGATTCGAACCCGCGACCGTTAGCTTGGGAAGCTAATGCTCTACCCCTGAGCTATTCCCGCTTTAGTCAAAATATGACCTTCTGATGTAAATATGTCAATAATTTTGTAGGCAACAAAACCGCTTTACACCTTTTTATCCGCCAGCTGGCGGATGGGGTTAGCATTATATAGAGTGAAAATAAAATTTGACAAAGTTAATGCACAATAAATTATTGTCATTTTAAAGAAAATATTTATGTTTTCTATAAATCGAGATAAATTTACTTTACTTTCGGAGATACAAATGAAAAAGGATATTCATCCTAAATATCAAAAATGTATTGTAAAATGTGCCTGTGGTAACACATTTGAGACGCGCTCCACATTGCCAGAGATTCATGTGGAGATATGCTCAAAATGCCATCCATTTTATGTGGGAAAGAAAAAACTAGTAGATAGTGCAGGCCGTATTGAAAAATTTAAGAGAAAGTACAGCAAAGTAGCACCCAATAAGAAAGGCGATACAAAATAGCCCTATCAAATATTAAACAAGTATAATACCTTTACCTATATGTCAGAAGGCTCGTCGAAACAAAAAGAAGATCCCAGCCCTAAACTATCAATCGGTGGACAAGCAGTAATAGAAGGGGTTATGATGCGAGGACCGGAGTATATTGCAACTGCTGTTCGCCGAAAGAATAATCAAATTGTTATCAAACGGGAGAAGTTTACATCCATCACCCGTAAAAAGGGTTTCTTTAATCTGCCAATTGTGCGTGGGTTCATCTCCCTCATCGAGATGCTTATAATTGGTTTTAAAGGACTGAACTTCTCGGCAAAGCAAGCTATGGAAGATGAAGAGGCAGAGCAACCCCCTAAAAAGAAAGAATCAAAAGCCAAAGACACATTTTATGAGGTGGTCACCTACCTCTTCGCTATAGGACTTGCTTTTTTCTTCTTTTTCTATCTCCCCTATCAAATAGCCTATTGGATTAATATCTCCGAGACCAGTGTCCTTTTCAATCTTTTTGTTGGGATAATTCGAGTAATATTCTTTGTAGTATATATTTATCTTATCAGTTTGCAAAAAGATATTCATCGCATATTTGAATACCATGGGGCGGAACATAAATCTGTATTTGCTTATGAAGATGATCCACATTTTACATTGTCTGATACCAAAAGGTACGGCACCCATCACCCACGGTGTGGCACAAGTTTTATCTTCCTTGTTCTTATCATAGCGATTGTAATATTTTCTATTTTTGATGCTGTTGTAGCATGGATTGTCGGCCATCCCCTTTCTTTATGGTTAAGAATTGCTTTACATCTTCTGCTCACACCATTTGTCGCAGGTATTTCGTATGAAGCACTAAAACTGACGGGCAAAAATATAAATCACTGGTTCGTTAAATGGTTGGCTCTACCTGGACTAGCTCTACAAAAAATTACGACAAAACAGCCAGATGAAAGCCAGCTGGAAGTGGCAGTTTGTGCTTTGCGTGCCGCACTAAATATGCCAGTTGATTGTGAAAGTATCGAATTTATAGATAATAATGGAAATAAAAAATAAGATTGCAGGGCTACGGGAAGAATATAACAAGTTAAAGGAAGAAATTGCCTCTCCTGAGATCGTCAAGCAGCCAGAGGTATACAAGAAGCTTGCAGCAAGATTTAAAGAAGTGAATGAAGTCCTTAACCATTATGAAGAGTTACAAAAGACAAAACAGACGATTGAAGAGAACAAAAAGGCCATGGCAGAGGAAACTGATGAGGAGCTCATCTCCCTATTCGAAGAGGAGAACAAAAGATTAACGGAAAAGGAAGAAAAAATTTCAGGTACGCTTAAATCCCTGCTTATCCCTCAAGATAAGAATGATAGTAAAAATGCTATTATGGAGATTCGGGCAGGCACAGGGGGAGAAGAGGCGGCACTTTTTGCTGCTGATCTTTTCCGAATGTATTCCCGCTATATTGAAAGAAAAGGTGGAAAGATAGATATTTTAAATTCTAATCCTACAGGAATGGGTGGTTTCAAGGAAATTATTTTTGAAGTTTCATGCAGAGATGCGTATGGAACTTTAAAATACGAAAGTGGCGTCCACCGTGTCCAGCGAGTGCCTGAAACAGAATCTGGCGGCAGAATTCATACCTCTGCTGTATCTGTAGTAGTACTCCCAGAAGCAGAAGATATCGATGTACAAATAGACGAAAATGATATCCATATTGATGTATTTCGTTCTTCCGGGCCAGGAGGCCAAAGTGTAAATACCACGGATTCTGCTGTCCGGGTCACTCATATTCCCACAGGTATC
>JBNGDW010000112.1:0-3965 GCA_049975325.1 Cloacimonadia bacterium
TGGATGGTTCCAGGCAGATTCATAGCAAAGGTGTCTGTAAGTCCAACCTCAGTTGCCACTGTTAAATCTGGATTGGTAAGGTCTTCTGCTATTACATTAAGGATTTCATCAAAGAGCAAATAGTCCTCACCTTCCCTTTGTCCAAGGATATGCAGGTATGGTCCAAATTCATAATCAACTGACAAAGTTGCAATTCCGTCCTCATCCGTTATCTCAGGTTCAGTCTCATAACCCAATCCTTTAGCCCAGACATTTACACCAACCTCGGGAGTTTCACCATCAGGAGCGAGAACAGTTACTTGTACTTCTGTTGGATCATTTACATAAATTGAATCTGGCATGAGTGTAACAACACTGGCTGTGACAAGAATATCGCCAACAAATTTATAGTAATTATGAGCTACTATAGAGATATAGATGATACCGGATTCAAGTGGCAGCTCATCAAAGATAACGGTTGCCTCTCCAGATTCGTCTGCAAGCCCGTATCCGTATATAGTATTATCATTATAGACAGTTATACGAGAATATGCTGGTGCAGTAACATCAATTTCAGGCACGCCTGCCATTATTGATGCAGGATATTGAGGAGACATTTCGGTGGGAGTCTCTGTCCATAGTTCAACAGCCGGGTCACCAAACACATTTAGTTCATAGCAGCACCATCTGTTGACCGCTTCACTTTCAATAAAGGGGATAGCCTTTTCTTTTGAGAGTTGATTTGCGCCTCCGATAGAATATATGCCATCATCAAAAAAGGTATCAACCCAGTAGCGGTGGAATATCTGTGAAGGTCCATTTGTAACATATCTTCGATACCAGCCATAACGAGAATTGGCCACCAATGTAACTAGGCCGGTTTCCATTGTGGTAATCTTTTCAGCAAATGCATCTCCTATATAGGAGCCATATGGATTTCTATTATCAAAAGAACCTGGGTAGCAGCCTTGTGTGTATCCATTGATAAAGTTTGCATTCACACCATTATTAGTAATATTCCAGGTGGTTAGATCAGAATTATAAATCTTTAGGCAATATTGGACATTAGCATGTCCAAGATGATTAAGCAGATTTGGTCCTTGGTTCATTTCATTGAATAAATCTGATGATGACCAACTAAAATTTTCGTCGTATAATTTGGCAATATCCCAGTCTGTGGGTATTCCTGTTGTTGTATAACCATTTGTACTACAAGTTCCAATAAGTTCCTCCATATACCAGCCACCATAAGTCCCCGAATCAAGCTGCTCTCCAAGCATCAAAGCGGATTGTAGGTTGTCTTCTACGGGGGTTTCTGAATACATTGTAGTTTTATTGATAAAGTTAGCAATTTCAGTTGAATTATTTATACAGATTCTGCCGATATAGAATTCTGCCAGCAAATCTGCTTCATCGGGCTCTCCCCACTTGTTATCGTTGTCATTATTCCAATCTGGCCCATCCCCCGGGGTGGAGGTTCTGTCTAAACAGGCATAGTACATATCTGCAGGGATATCGTAATCAGTTTCGTTACCTGTACTTACATAAAAGCCTCTATGCGGGATTATATCCGTGTCACCGCCAAGCAATACATAATGAAATGGGTTCTGGGCATATTCAGCCTTAAAGTAGTTCCTTAGCTTATCTGCATTATCGACACCATCATAGGAGGAAAGAATGTCTCCAATAAGTTCTATCTTAGTGCGATATCCTCTATGTGCATGAAAGTCAAGAAGCGGTTGGAAATCATCAGCATAGTCTGTAGAGGTTACAATAATGTAATCATAAGCATCTACATCTTTTCTTGACGGAATTGTATATGTACTTGCTAACTCTGGGTTATCAGTAATTGATTCAATTCTTTTTATGATTGTAGGACTATCATTCAACCATCTGCCAGCGTTTTCGGCATTAGGGTCATAATCTGTAGTTATTGTAACAGTTACTTCTTGGTAGTAGGAGAGCCTACCTGAGTCAGGAATATATTTAATTGGAGTAATGGCAAAAGAACCAATAGAATATCCAGCCAAATAATGAGTGCTAAATTGGGTATATGTTTTTTCTGGGAATGGGGTAGATTGAGTATATACTTTCTGGTCAGGTGTAGTAAATTCTGCGTAATCTTTTTGAGATATAGGGACAGGCTCCTGCACTGGATATAGTGTATAATTGCCCAGCTCTGATTCATTATTGAGTGAGACATTGACAGAGGTAATGCTTTCGTTTTGAGGCAAGAGCATCTGTACAGCCTTGTAAGGAATAGAGGGTTCTCCAGGATTACCCAGCACCACACCATCTTTTATATGAACAGCGGTATATGAGTCAACTGGTGACAGTTCAGGCGTATCAAAGTAGTAAGTTTTTGTTATAGTAGCAGCAAAACAGCTACTTGCTCCTATAAGCATTATTACAATTGCAAGTTTAAGTGTTTTCATTGTTTATTCATCCTTCCAGTTTATTTTATATAGATTTTCTTTTTTAAAAATACAGAATTGTCTAAAGTTAATGTTTTGTCAAGGAAATAAAATTGGGCTACCAGGTCGGAATCCACATTGCTCGTTTCAAGTTCATCCCAGCCAACCTGAAGGCTAAGTGCACCATAAATTTTTGTATTGATATAGGGATTGCCAATATCTTGATGTAGCTCAGGATTAAGACCTATACAGAAAGACCCTATTAGATCTTTATCTCCCTTTGCCCGGTTAAACATATCGTGTAATATTTCATTGTCCTTTTCAGATTGAATCTCAACTATCCGGTTATGTTGTATAATGAGTTCAACATTTTCAAATTTTCTTTCAAATAGATAAGCGAACTCAGCCTTACACCTTCCGTTTACATCAGCTCCCTTGAGCAGAGATACTATCATTCCAGCTGGAAGCTCAGAATCTTGCCCGGCTGAAGACGCCTTGCCATCCTGAATCGAAATAATCTTTTTTTCAGGTAGATTGATTCTTAATTGATAATCGCCATCCTTCATCTCAAGATACTTAGCATTAAGGAGCTTTTTTTCAACCTCCTTACAATTTTTACTGAGTTTTTCAGTATTGGTATTAAGAGCCTTCCAATACATCTCGCAGATAGATTCGTAGTCTAATTGTAATTCTAAGAGTTGATCGATACGCAGTATGTCAATTGTAAGATATCGCACATCTGTCTGATAGGTTTTTCTAATATTGTCCCGTTTTATTTGCTCAATAAATTCTGCCTTTTTCTGAAGCTCTGGAGTTATTTTAAACTCTTCAGATTCTTTTAAGAATTCTCCTGAAAATATAATATGTGCGTCAATCTTATCAATAAGAAAGTCGCTTATGACATCTTTACCAGCATATTTTAGTGGGACATTTTTTATAAAGTTATATTCTATCCGCTTGGTCCATAAGATAGGGATTGGATAGGCGCCCTTTTTTGAGATTTCATTCATTAAGTCTTCAACTAAACCTTGGTGCATTGGTTGATAACTTATAACTATACGTTCATTTTCTTTGATAGCAAGGTAGGTGTTGATTATTTTTTGGGCAATATCTTTAAAATTAATTCCTATAATTTTTTGCCGGCGCCAATCAAGGACTTCGCTGTTTACCAATTTTCTAACAAGCTTGGAGTTATTATTGGTCGCCTCCCCAAGCGAAGCATCAATAAAAAAGTTTCTGGCTACTGCTCTATAATATTTTTTGCATGTTCCCCTAATATTTTCTATATGGATTAATTCTATCAGCCCTGCATCATAGAGTTGGTTTACATCATACCATATAACATTGGGCTTTATATTAAATATGCGAGCCAAGTCAAGCGCAGCATATTCTTTCTCTATAAGATGCTGAAGAATTTTTAGTCTTCTTTCTGAAGCGAGCGTTTTGATTGCTGTTATATCTGAAATAAAATGGATATCTTTCATATTAGATAACTCCCCCTACGAGACATAGCTTTATCTACGCAGGGGGAGTATATTGAGTTTTATCTTATCACGATCATTTTTTTCACAG
>JBNGDW010000113.1:0-3907 GCA_049975325.1 Cloacimonadia bacterium
GCTACAAACAGTCCAAGCAAGATTGCAGTTATTGCTATTTTCTTAAACATCTTTCTCTCCTTACATGTTTATTTTTTACCAAACATATTCGTCTCCCCAATCCTTTTTTTGAGGATTGGAGAGACAGGAGAGAATGAATTTATTTTTCCCAAGGTAAAATAAGTCATCATCACCCCGATATGGATTCTCGAAGTGTATTATATATCTTTTAGTAATTTGTAGTTTCTGGGGGGGGGGTAAAACCAGAAAATGTAAAATTAGGTATAATGTCTCCTGAACGGATTGTTACAATCTCGTCGTTAATTAGCCCTAAACCTCTCTTAGTTACTTTCATATTCGCCCTAAGATTATATTTTGCCATAAAATAAAAATTAAAATTATTTTGTCAAATAAAAATTACTTAAAAAGTAAAAAATATATGCAAAGCTATGCCACAATAATATCCCCGCATCAAAATCTATCTCAAGAGCAGCATCTTTTTTACAGCAGATTCTTCTCCAAGAGAGAGCTTAGCAAAATAAATCCCACTCGGCATTTGCTTGCCATAAGCATCCTTCCCATCCCAAACAACTTTATTAATTTTTAATTTTAAATTTTCAATTTTTAATTCGCGAATGCGTTGTCCTTTGAGGTTATAAATCTCTATTTCTGCATCATCTTTGTAGTGAGGGGGGATACTAAACGAGATTGTGGTGGAGGTGGAGAAAGGATTGGGAAAGTTGGAGAGTTGAACGCCATCCGCAGGCTGTGGGCTGTCACCTATACCAGGCTCAGGCTCAAAGCCATAAAATGCAGCATCAATAGGAATAATGCCTACAGTAAAGGTTGTTGTCAGCTGCTCCTCAGGTGAATACACATAAACCTTCCCATTATCAATCCAATTCAAGGCATCTCCTATGTAGATATTGCCATTTATATCAAATTGGATAAATGTGCCCCCTTGTGCGAATAAATCTGTATTGGAGTGTATGATTTCCAGCGAATTGGTGTCATATGCCATACATCCCTGTCCAAATGCATCTGCAAGGTATGCAATTCCATTGTCATGAATATTGATTTTAGTAGGCGAACCTCCTATCATCACCGAATCACATACGGTAAAACTTTGAGTATCTATGATATATACTCTTCCAGTGTTGTCATAGGCCCCACTACATACAACATGCAGTCTTCCCATTGCATCCAGATCACAATACTGAGCATTATAATAATCGAGCTGGATCGTTGTTATAACCTGATTATTTTCAGTATCAATTACTGAGAGAGTGGATTTTGTAGAGTAAGGGTCGGTCCAATTGTACTCTGTATTCACCACAAAGAGAGTTTCACCCCAAAGGCAGAGTCCTTCAGGCGCCAGCCCCACATCAATGGTATTTATCACTTCAAGCGACTGTGTATCTATGACATAAGTTTTATTTGTCATAAGACCAGTTACATATCCTTTTGTTCCATCTGGCATAAGTATCATCCAATAAGGATTTGAGCCATTTGGTAGTGGGATGCTTCCAGTTGTGGTTTCGTTCGCAAGATCGATCACCTGCACATTATGTTCTCCTGAATTTACGACATACGCTCTTTCGCTATCTGAAACAATCTGATTGGCATATTGTCCTACCTGCAGGATATCATTTATAACCTCACCTGATTCTGTATCATACTTTGATATTGTTTCGCTGTTGCTGTTCAGAATATATACAGTTCCTGCCCAGGCAAATGTATTAAGAAACACGATAATGCCAAGGATAAAGAATGTCTTCTGCTTTTTCATTGTTTTTCTCCTTCAAGTTTTATTGATGTTGTAATTGTAACTTAAGTTCAAATTGACGGCCTGGAGCTGGTATATGGCGATACATTTCATACCCCTCATCCAATAGATTCCATATCCCAAGAGAAATATTGAGTAAAAAATCAGTGCCTATCTTATGAGAAGTACCACATTGTACATCAATCGTTCTGTATGGTTCGATTTCTACAGTATTAGCAAGATTATCAAACTGTTTACTGATGCGTCTTGTCTGGGTTGAAAAGTAAAATTTGGATGTTTCTACTAGCATCTGTGTTGCTATCTTGTAGATAGGGGAGTAGAGAAGATAGTTGTTATAATGGTCAGAACCCTGTGTCTTATTCAATGGCTGAAAATAGGTTGCAGAAAGGATAAAGGAGAGCCATTCAGTAGGCTGAAAATGAAAATCGCCGCTAATTCCAGTGATTTTTGCCTCTGCAAGGTTATCTGGTTTCCATATACCCATCTCACTTTTATACCAATAAATAAGGTCCTGAACCTGATTAGAAAATCCTGTTAACTGAATATTGCAGAATTCTGATCCCCATTCTAATGAACAGTCAAAACCATGAGAAAGCTCTGGCTGAAGTTCGGGATTGCCTTTTACTCTGGAGTCACCTTGCCAAAAAAGTGAGCTGAAAAATGGCATACGATAGCCATTACCATAACTCGCAGTAAGAAGAAGATTGGGTGCGAATGCTGGGGAAAACTCACCCCCAAGTTTCGCCGAGAAAAGCCACTTTTCATGCAGAATATGGTCTGAACGAAAATGAGGGGAGAAAATCAAGGTTCCAGTCTGAGATTCTAATGGAAGCCTGCTCGCACAACTCAGAAAATAATAGCCTCTATACTTTTGTGGAATCGATTGTTCCAGTGAAGTCTCAAGTAGATTATCAAATCTATAGCTTTCTTCTCTGTAGCCAGTTGCTACTTCAGCCTCAATTCCGGCTTTTGAAACTATCATACTCACACTCGATTCAAGGTAACCACCCTGATTCTCAGAATTGTATTGATAGAATATATTTGTATCGAGATTTTTATAGCGACTTCTCTCATTTTGATAAGCATTTTTCCATGATATTTTGAGATTGGAACCTCCCCAGCAAAGTTCTTGCCTAATATAATACCTCTGAATGTGGGCTCTGGCATTCGAATGCCACATATAATCAGTTGTTTGTCCCGGAACCCCTTTCTCAGTAAACTGCCATAAAAGAGAGAGGTCATTGGTAAGATTATTTGCAAGAGGGGAACTGACTTTTAGCATGGCAGAACGAGCAAAGATATCATTATTCTCTCGCGAAACTGTTTGCCCTTCATATTCATTATAGTATTTGAAATCATTATCAGCTTTTGTGATATTCAAAGATAAAAGCATATTGTGTGATCTTACAGGAACATGGGAGAAGATGCTTGCTTTATATAAATTCCAGCTGCCAGTACTTAAACTGATGGAATTTTTGGAAGAGCCAGAAGGGTTATGGAGAATAATATTTATAATCCCTCCAATAGCCCTATCTCCTGTTATGGCAGAGGCATTGGAAGGTATAATTTCTATTCTTTCTACCAAATCAAGCGGTATTTGTTCTAGATCAAAACTTCCCTCAAAGAAATTTACTGGGACTCCATCCAACAGGATAGCAACCTGGCGGGGGTCACTTCCATTCATAGTTAGTCTGCTCCCTCCACCAGCATTTTTCTGGACTATTATGTGCGAGAATTTGTTTAGCTCATCACGAAGTTCGCTAACACTTCTCTCCTTTACTTCAACTATCTCCAAATTATTCATATAATATCCAAGGCTGCTAACTTTTTTTGCTTTAACGGTCAGCCCCGGAATCTTTATAGGATCGAGTTCTAACTCAACAACAACAAGGCTGTCGCGGGAGCACTGGCAGGGGAGAGTTGTGGTGGTATACCCTAAAGCCGAAATAGTAATTGTGTCACTTTCCTCAGGAGTTATAAATCTAAAGTATCCATTTGCATCAGAAAAGGTGATTATGTTAGATTTCTCTGCTTCTATGCGTGCACCTGATACAGGCTCGAAATCTTTTTTTCGGACTATCTGTCCCACAATCTGCCAGCTGGCAGAGAAGACGACCTGGCTTTTTACCAGGAGGATACATA
>JBNGDW010000114.1:0-3906 GCA_049975325.1 Cloacimonadia bacterium
GAGAAGCCCACGTTCGCCCCCATCTACTCTGTATGCTCTCCTCCATGATAATACCCATCCCTTATGACGGCTACGGCGCAGGTGCTCAATCCCGCGAATCGACTTTTGGGATGAAGCCCTGTGAGGGTAAACCTTCTTTAATTTGTAACAGATATGTCCATCGTAGCCACCCAAGTCAAGAACCAGCGAATGCTCTTGAATCACGATTCTAAGAATGCTTCTTAGCGCACACCAGCGTGTAATTGTCCCTATCCTCATCTGACTCAACCGCTTTTATTGCATGAATTTAACTATTTTCCGCTGTATTTTAACGTAACAGCAGAATATACCTTCAAAATCCTTTTTGGAATACATTTTAATAATTTCTGACCGAAGATGGTTCTGCTTATGAATGCGTCGAAAATACTTAAAGTAGCTCCAAAGTAACCACTGAAACTTGAGCTAAATTCTTGATCATATTGTGGGATAGGTTTGTGTAAAAATTTTAAAACATTTATTCGTGCCCCCACACCAATTTTTTTCCTAGCAAGTATACCCCGCTGTGCCTTAATCACTTTCTCGTGGGGGATCGCTTCCAGCGTGATTTCGCCATCTTCCCGCACTAAACTTAGCAACTCTTCTGCCATTGAAGACCTTACGATAATCAAAGATGTTCCTGTATCATCCTTTTCTATTACTTCCTTCAACCATGCATCACCCAAAGAAATATCTGCCAATTCTGCAGCGAAATCATTGCAGGTAAGGCATCTATAGGGTGTAAAAAAATAAGGAGCAAAAAGAGATGGCCAGTAATCATTAAGAGGAATGTCAAATCGATTTCCATTCCTATATATGACACTCAAACCACCTGGCCATCCTCCTCCCCTATATCGAAGTTCTGCCACATTTGAAAAATCTTTATCAAATTTACTCAATATTGCTTTTGTTCCATCAATAGTAATTGAATGAGAACATAATAATCCAATATTAATTATAATTTTTTCCTTAAGCCATTCTTCACGTTCCTGAAGTTTTCTAAGCCCTTGGATTTGACAAGGGAGACCAACAAATGCAAATTTTTCCCCGCAACCACCTTCTTTTAGTTCTCTTAGCACACCTAATGGGGTCGTGGGACAGTACTTCGAATTTTGGGCAGAAATGACATCTTCCTTGGTTCGAGCAATAAAGGATTCAGCACGTAAAGGATTATCGTGACTCATTCTTGTGAGAATAGCACCATCAATAATTCTCTCATTTAATAAGCCGCAAATCAAACTTGTAGCTACGCCACCTGAAGCTGAATTGAACCTTATTTCATAGTCATTCGAATAACCAAGATAGGTTGCTCTAAACCTACCTAAGTTAACATCCCATCTACTAGTTGAGTATAGTTTTTCCGCCATTGATTTCGCACAACTAGATATGCCAGGACAAACATCAATGCACTTTCCACAGTAGGCACATTTACTTTCATCAACCTGAGGATAAAAGATTTCCTTGCTCTCCATTTGTATAGCATTATTTGGACAAATAACTATACACGCTCCACACCCTATGCACAGATAGGTTTTATTTGTTTCCGCAATAGATCTCATATTCATTTAACAACACGCCCATGGTTCGTTACCAAATATCTTTACCTTTAAATCATCAAAATAAAGTAGTCTCCAGTTTATGCTAGTGTAATTATCAATTTTAAGCATATTGTTAATAATTTCTGGTAGTTGTTTTTTTTCCTCAATAAAAGTTATGTAATTCAAATCTGTAAACCACTTCATAGACTCCGTCATTTTGTGGTCTATCGTCTTCATTGCAATACAAGGAGTTCTGGTAATGACGGAAAAAATCACACCATGGAGCCTATCTGTTATAACCAATTTATGCTTTCTAAAAATAGACAAGGCTAATTCAAGTTCATTCTCCCTTTTTTTTCTTGGTATAGATCTAGTTAAAGTTGTATCAAATTCATGATAATATTCGTTTATTTCCCTAATATATTTCTTTATAATATTTTTACTATTTTCATCTAATATTGATTCTGAATCATCTCTTAAACATAAAAGTACATCTTTTCTCTTGATTTCTTCTTTATACTTGTCTAAATAAAGGACAAAGTCTGGGCAAATTAAAGTTACACATTTTGGGAAATATTGCTTAGCTAATTCAAAACTATATTTGTCTCTTGCTATAATGGTCAAATAAGGATGACGGTTATATATATTCCTTGTAACTTTCAACTCCTTCATCCCTTTTTTGGTAGAGCTGAAAAATATTGTTTGCGGTAAAGATATAACTTTATTATCTATTAATTTTTTTATAATTAACCTCCTCGCGTTTTCTGACCAGAGTCCTCTATCACCGAGGTTACCTCCGCTGTGCAAGAAAATCAGATCTTTTTCGCCCACTATCTTCTTAATAGAACGGATGTGTCTGTATGTTTCATTCTTGTCAAACTCCAAAACCAGATAATCTTCAAAGTTATCACTAAACCAGTGTCTAATAGCAACTGCTTGAGCATGATCTCCAATATTTCTTAGGGAAGGCGGAGGAGTTATACAATAAATAATCTTTTTGGTGTTTTTGTATCGCTTTATCTTTAAATAGAAAAATGGATTTCCCACATAATTGAACAGAAAATGAAGGTTTTTTTTAAAAATATTAGCTAATTTGTTACGTAATTTTTCATGTTTATACTTCATTCTTAAATCCCCCGTGTTCTTAATAATTTTTTTGGCTGGCCCCGAGGTTGCTATGGCCCTCACAGAACCAGATGTGGGGCTTTCCCTCATCACAGTAGAGCGTAAACCCCAGCAAGTCAAAGGTTGCACACGTCTTACCCTGTTTCTTGTTTGAGAACAGGCAAACCGCCCTAATCCAATGATTCCGCACTTTTCCTCCGAAATCTTTCGCTCAAATGTGACCAGCCTTTGCCGTAATGCCTCGCCGAATGCCTCGGCGTCGCTGCCTAAAGTAGCGAGATGTGCTATGAAATACATCTTAACTTGCGTATCAGTTTCCAACATTTTTATCGCCTACTAATTCCATTATTTGTTCAACAAGGAGTTGCTCCCTCATTTCAGGCGAAAACATCGCTATTATGCGCTCCCGTGCTCTTTTGCCCAAATCACTGTATTCATATAAAGCTTTCTTTATTGCTTCTACCGTTGCTTCTTCGTCTCCGTATGAAACATAAAAACCCGTAGAGCCTATTGCTGTTTTTACTCCAAGAATATCAGTTCCTACCGGAACACACTTGCAAAGCATAGCCTCGCATAATACATTGGGTAATCCTTCATATTTTGATATTTGACAATAAACTTTAGCCTTTTGATATAAGTGCAATAATTGATTATCGCTGACCCATCCAGTAAATGTGACGTTATCACCTGCTTGTTCAACCATATTTTTTAATCTTTCTTCCATTTTGCCAACAACATAAAAAGGTACATCTGGAAGTAGCTCTGCTGCCTTCATAAAAGTATTTAACCCTTTTCTCCACCAGTTACTTTCATTAACGTAGCAGACAGTCAAGACCATTTTTTCTTTTTCACCTGCTGGATACCATCTGTGAGGGTCATACCCAGTAGGAATAACACCTATTTTTTTCGCAATTTCATTTAATTTTGAATTAGCAATGATATCTTTTTTTAAAGATTCATCTACAACAAAAATCCTATCTGAATTTCTATAGATGTATCTTCCCATTTTTCTTCCTATCCAAGAGGAAAATATCCCATATCCTTTGATATTGCTTGCATCGTACCCTCCAACTACCACAACTTTAGGTTTTTTAAATAGATTTGCGACTAAAATAGTGATAAATGCATGATAACTGGCAAACCATATAAAGACGAGATCCGCTCTCTTCACTAAAAAAGGAAGGTTTAAAAAGTGCCTGAATTTGAAATAGTAAGGGATGACATCAAA
>JBNGDW010000115.1:0-3873 GCA_049975325.1 Cloacimonadia bacterium
ATTCATTTTCAGTTTGTGAAATGTCAATTGTTTTTATTTCGGTATTGTACCCAACTGGAAAAACCGGACAAATTGACCACCTAATTCCAATTTAAATTGACCACCTTCGCCGGAGCAAAGTGACCACCCCTGATTTTTCACCATAAAAAGAACCTTTTTCCTGCCATCAATTGATTAAACAAATTTAACTTTTTTCTTCATTAATTACTTTTCTTTTTCTTCTCATAGATTCTCCTTCAAGTTCAATACGATGAGATTGATGTATTAGCCTGTCCAGGATAGCGTCAGCAATGGTTTTCTCGCCAATGATCTCATACCATCCTCTTACCGGTATTTGTGATGTAACGATCATAGATCCTTTGTTATGTCTGTCTTCAATAAGTTCCAACAATGCGATCCGGTTCTGATTATCCAGGGGTTGTAAACCAAAATCATCCAGGATAATCATTTCCTGTCTTTCTATTTTTGACAATGTTTTTAAATAAGAACCGTCTGCTTTTGCGATTTTTAGCATGGAGAACAACTTTGTTGTATTAAAATACATGACCTTGTATCCTTGGATGCACGCCTGGTAACCCAGAGCTGTTGCCATGTAACTCTTTCCCACGCCGGTGCTTCCTGTAATCAATACATTTTCATTTTTCTCAATATACTCACATTCTGCAAGCCGGTGGATCTTAAGTTGATCTATGTTCCTTTGCTCGTCATAAATGATATTTTCAATGGATGCTTTGTAATGGAAACGGGCATTCTTAATCATTCTCTCGATCTTACGGTTGGACCGGTCATCCCATTCTGCATCGATGATCATAGAAACAAACTGATCCAGAGAATAGTGATCTGTTTTGCCCGTTTCAATAGCTGTTTTAAAAGCTCCATGCATACCATAGAACTTCATTTGCTTCATTCTGTTTAGGGTGATTTCATTCATGTTTTATTGTTTTTGTTATTGATAATAGTTCTCTCCTCTGATGTTATTATGATCCGGAAGGTCTTTGTCTGCTTGCTGTTCTTCAATGAGTTTATCCAGGCCGTTTTCCAGTATGTTCTGGATAATCTTGTAATTGTAGGTATCAAACTCAATGGCCCGCTTGCAAGCTTTAATCAGCCTCTCGTTGCCGACCTTCTTTGCATAGGATAGAACTCCCATGCAGCTTTTATAAGCCTGTTCCGGATGTTGTTTTCTTTCCAGCAGATTGGTTATGTAAGTTTTTACATTCTCATCTATAGAGCCAGCCCAGTTAATGAAGCGCTGTGGGGTCCATTCGGTGATAAACCGATGCGTTGTTGCCAGATGCTCTTTTACAGTGGTGTAATTATATGGCTTCATGTCTCTTTTGTGTAAGGCAATACGATTGTATTTATGATAGACCTCCACCTTCTGACTGGTGTACATTATTTTAACCTTCTTTCGGATATAATTGTAGGGCACACTGTAATAGTGTTTGTCCTTGCTTAACAGTACATGTCCGTTCTGCATTACCGTAGCAAAGGCAAGTTGTTTGATCTCGTAGCGATCCACAGGAAGAGGAGAAAGCGCTTGTTTTTCTATATCATTAAACATCTCCCTGCGTGATTGAGGTCGTCCTGTAAGCTTTTTATTATTGTGTTTTTCAAGTTCTTCCAGGATAACTGTGTTCATCTCCTTCAGACTATGAAAAACTCTTTTACGCAATACGGGATAAATACGTTGATACAGGATCTTCACTGCACCTTCTGCAAGGGATTTGTCCCTCGGCTTGTATGCCCGGGCAGGAAGTATTGTGGTCTCGTAGTGTTGTGCAAAATCTAGAAAAGTCTCATTGATTATGGGTTCATAACGATTGCTTTTTGTTACGGCTGACTTCAGGTTATCAGGAACAATAGCAGCAGGAACCCCTCCAAAATAATGAACAGCATTTTCCGTAGAAACAATAAAATCTTCTTTTTGCTGACTCGGTGTAGCTTCGGCATAAGTCAGCTGACTTGCCCCGAGAATGGCAACATAAAACTGTACTTCTGTGACCTCACCTGTATCTTTATTCACTATCTCAAGGGTCTTTCCAGCATAATCTATAAACATCTTGTCCCCAGCCTTATGGTTCATGTGCATAACTGGATTTACTCGTTTGCTCCACCTGCTGTAATGCTCACAAAACTGGGAACTCATTAACCCGTCAGGATGTTTTTTATAATATTCCTCCCACATACCCTGCTTGGTAATGCCTGTCTTCTTTAGCTCTCGCTCCATATAGGGGAAAAATGCATAAACCTCTTTTAATCTTGGAGATAAGCTCTGAGTTTTATTATTGCTGA
Organism: Cloacimonadia bacterium; assembly: GCA_049975325.1. Classification (GTDB taxonomy): domain Bacteria; phylum Cloacimonadota; class Cloacimonadia; order JGIOTU-2; family JBNGDW01; genus JBNGDW01. Next base: position 2,296 of record JBNGDW010000115.1, read on the forward strand.
ACAACTCCTCAAGTTCTGCATCGCTACGCTGATTGATGTCCTCAATACTTAGATTTAATAACTGATACAGGGCAATGTATTTCTTTACCGTATTCCTGGAAATAGATAAATACTTGCTGATAAACAGCTTACCTTGCTTTTGATGATACAATTGAATTACTTTTCTTACTTTACTCATGTCTGTCAGTTTATTTGCCATAGATCCTGCATTAGTTTAAAAAACAAATGCACGAAAATACAGCTATGACAGCATGAAAAAGGTTAAATTTAAGGGGTGGTCAATTTACTCCGGAATGGAGTGGTCAGTTTAGTCCGGTAAAGGTGGTCAATTTGGACCGGAATCACTGGTCAATTTACTCCGGTTTTAGGTGGTCAGTTTGACCGGTTTTTCCAACCGTGCCCTCCGAAGCTTTACGCGAAGGGGGGCTTTTTATTTTTAGGAAGGTCGCGAGTTCATCCCGATTTTTATCGGGACGCTCTCGCTACCGTGCCCTCCGAAGCTTTACGCGAAGGGGGGCTTTTTATTTTTAGGAAGGTCGCGAGTTCATCCCGATTTTTATCGGGACGCTCTCGCTACCGTGCCCTCCGAAGCTTTACGCGAAGGGGGGCTTTTTATTTTTAGGAAGTTCGCGAGTTCATCCCGATTGCCATCGGGGCGCTCTCGCTACCAAAGGGAAGGATCAAGTTTCTTCCCTTTTTTTATATGCCCAATTATATCGTTTGGCAAGTGAGCCCAGTGCCGGCATTCTTGCGATTTTATTCGGTTTTGGGTTATGGATAATGTAAGAAATATTTTTCAGATTTGAGATGGACCAGGCATTGGGTTTACTTATTAGGGTATGTGCAATTTAATCGAGCTCAAGACAACTTATTTCCTTATAATCAGAATTTTCTAAGAATTCTTTTATCAGGATTTCGTTTTCCCGAATGATTTTTTCTAGTGATTTTGTTGATGTATTACCCATTCTGAGCCATATAATTTTAGGCGGTGATCCCTGGACCAAACTAAGATCATAAAAATCGGAATCAAAGGTGACTATACAGTAATTGTTCTTCTTTGCAAAGTTCCATATTCGCCGATCTGTTGTATTTTCAAGCTTTAGATTTCTAACTTGTTTTGACTCCGGGAAAATATCTTCAATTAACTGAGGGATTCGGTAGGATATTTTTTTCGAAAAGAAGTTTCATGATCTGACACGAATTTTTCTTTCCCTCTCAGCTGCGTAAGATAAACAGGCTGATATATCTTCTTCTGTAATTTCTGGAAAATCTGAAGTAATGTCTTTATTTGTCATGCCAGATGCTAACCAGGATAACACGTCATAAACTGAAATCCTGGTATCACGTATACAAGGCTTTCCAAATCGCTTTTCTGGATTTATTGTAATGATATTTTGATAATTGGTCATAGTACAAATATAACATTTTTTACCTGGTTTTGGTTTTCTTTCGCATGTGCTCTAACTAAATATTATAAAGCAAATAATAAAGCCAGCCTAAATAGGGAATACCTTAAAAAGGTTGATGATAAATATGTTTCGGACGCATATCATTCATTATCAATTGAGGGGTATAGAG
>JBNGDW010000116.1:0-292 GCA_049975325.1 Cloacimonadia bacterium
GAACTATCTTTCCCATATCCAAAATTTTTTGGATAGGCAAAATAGAAATTACCAAATCTATCAGTTCAGCGATGGGCTCAATGGTGATACCACTCGAACGGATATCCTGCTTTCGCTCTCTGAAATCCAAAAGGCTCTCCAAGACCAAAACCTCACAGATATTATCTTACTCTCGGACGGCTTAAATCATAACAACAATAATTTCTATTTGTTAGACCAGATGCATATTCCTATCTCTTCAATTTTGTTAGGTGCTCCACCTCAGTACCTCGATATCGGCATTTCTCGTGTC
>JBNGDW010000116.1:302-3856 GCA_049975325.1 Cloacimonadia bacterium
AGTTTATCTTGGAGTTGAAACAGAAATCAAAGTTGAACTTGAGAGCACCCACCCTGACCAGAATATCATACTTACTCTATGGAAGGGGGAGCAATCTCTTGCTAGGCATGAATTTTCAGATATTGATAAGATTGATGAGGCGACTTTCTCTTATATACCACAATCACTGGGGTTCCAGCAATTAAGAATTACCATCGAGCCTGAAGAAGGGGAAGAGATTAATCTTTCTAATAATGAACGTGAATTTATGCTTAATGTGGTGAAAAGCCGCGCAAAAATAACTTTGATTTCCTCTCAACTTAACTGGGATGCTACCTTTTTTCATAGAGCACTTAAAAAAAATGATAAGTTTGATGTACGACTCGTAGAACATCGTAAAGACGGTTATTATTTTGAAAATGAACCGATGCAACCCGCAGAACTCCTCTCAGAAACAGAGCTTCTCGTTCTTCACAATCCAGACAGATTTTATTTTACTCAAGAGGAATATCAGGCAATAAAAAATTTTGTCCAGCATGGTGGAAATATCATTTATTTGGATAAAATTGACCCACAATTAGAAGAAATTTTGCCGCTAATCCACACGACTCATACAGGTGAGATAAATACTTCAATCCGCCTTACCCCCCAGGCAGAAAATTATCAGAGCTTTTCCTTAGGTTCGACCTCTCAAGAAACAAATGAGATGTGGGAGAATCTCCCCCCTGTTTATCTTCATTTCTATGATGCTAAACCAGAGGCTAAAGTACTTGCGCAGGCTCAGCTGCTTACAAATAACCCTGCCACTGTTTTCTCTAAATATTTTGATGGCAATATACTAATGTTCGCTTTAAATGGACTTTATCGATGGAAAATGTGGGAAGAAACTGATCATCCTTGGTTCGATGAATTCGTGAATTCTATCGCTAACTGGCTTATTAACGCTGATATTACAAAAAGATTTCAATGTGCTACTGATAAATTGCAGTATATGACAGGTGAATCAATAAATTTCTTTGCTTTGTTATTTGATGAAAGCATGAATACCATTCCTGGACAAGATATTTTACTTAAAATAACACCAAAGACAGAAGGGGAAACCACCATAGAAAAATATCTAACCGAAAAAGAAAATAAATATACAGCGACTGTTGAGAACCTTGAAGCCGGGCAATACAGATTTGAGGCTACTTGTAGAGTAGGGAGCAAAAAGTTAGTATCTTCAGGCGAGTTTCTTGTGGAAAAGACCCCCCTGGAACAAAGCACGATCGGACTTAACACCACCTTTCTAAATTTTATTGCATCAAAAACAAACGGACTTATGATTAAAGATATAGAAGAGATTGAAAAATTGGGAAAGATAGAACGCACGCCAAAAATTGTGGGACAAGTTGAAGAAATTGAATTGTGGAAGCAATGGTATGTTCCTCTCCTTGCCATAATTCTTCTCTCCTTTGAATTATTTGTTAGAAAACGAAAAGGATTGTTATGAGAGAAATTTCAATAAGTAAAGCGATACAAAGAATTAGCAAGCCAGCAAAACTTGCGTTGGTAGTCTCCAATCCGCCAGTCGGCGGGAAAGGACCTACTATAATTACTCTGGAGTGGTTTATGCGGACTTCGACAGACCCGGCCATGTTCGCAATTTCAATCGGCCTTACCCGATATTCTTATGAACTTCTTTCCGAGAATAGAAAATTTGTTCTCGCCATCCCTTCCACAGAAATGGCAGAGCAAACACTTAAATGCGGAACTATATCAGGACGCAACTGCAATAAGATCGTAGAATTCAATATCCATACAAAGAAAGGCAAGTTGTCAGATATTCCTCTATTAGCAGATGCTGTGGCAAACTTCGAATGCCAGACAGTTACACAAGTAAGAACAGGGGATCATACTATCTTCGTCGGAGAGGCTAAATACGCCTGGATACATGAAGATGTTACTCTGCAGCCTTTGCTCTCGGTCCCACCTAATGATCCTAATTATGAAATACTTGCTGGCAATGAAAGGTACAATTTGGGCAGGATAAAGTCTTAAAATCCATACCCACAAAATTTCTATCGGTGTATGAAACAGCTCCACTCTTTTCCTGGTCCGCAAGAATATATTAAGCTGCTAAAAATTCGTGGTGCGGATAAACAGCTATCTGCATTCAAGAGAATTTTGGAGATTGCCCAGGCTGTTAAGCAGGCAGGCGGGTATGCACTGCTTGTAGGAGGCTGTGTACGAGATATACTTCTCGGAATGATCCCTAAAGATTTTGATCTTGAGGTATACCATCTTACACCATCAAGGATCGAATCTTTAATCGCAAAATTTGGTAAGGTTTCGGAGATTGGAAAGGCGTTTAGTGTCTACAAAGTTGTGTTTGCCTCTGGGGTCGGGGTAGAGATTTCCTTGCCGAGACGAGATTCAAAAAGTGGTGCTGGACACAAAGGATTTAAAGTAGCTGCTGACCCACATATGAGTATCAAGGAAGCAGCACGAAGAAGAGACTTCACAATCAATGCTATCCTTCTGGATCCACTTACTTCAACTATATATGACACCTTTGGTGGAATAAAGGACTTGAAAGAAAGCCGACTTCGCGTGGTCGATGATAAACGATTTTGTGATGATCCACTTAGAGCCCTGCGGGCTATCCAGTTTATTGCTCGGTTCAAACTTCAGATAGACCCGAAAAGCGCTGATGTTATACGAAAAATGTTACCTCATCTTAAAGAACTTCCTGCTGAACGCATATTAGAGGAGTGGAAAAAGTTACTTTTGCTGGCAGAAGAACCATCACTGGGACTTCAGTCAGGTATGGAATTAGGTGTAGTCCCTGTGTTACATCCCGAGTTTGCACCTCTTCCTAAAACTCCTCAAGATCCGGAATGGCATCCAGAAGGCAATGTCTGGACTCATACTCTTATCTGCGTAGATAATGGGGCTAAGATTATTCGCAGAGAAAAACTAGATGAACGAACTGCCATGAGAATAATGCTCTCTATATTGTGCCACGATCTTGGTAAACCAAAAGTCACACAGGTCAAAAACAAAAAATATGTATCGCCTCGGCACTCAATCGTTGGCATAGAGCCCACAAAATCATTTCTTCACACTATTGGTGTGGATGTTCGTACTAACAAGAAGGTGCTTGCACTTGTTAGAAATCATCTTGCACCGGTTCTCCTCTATAATGCTGAAATGATAAGAAAGGAAAAAGTCACTAATAGTGCGATTAGGCGACTGGCGCGCAGATTGTATCCGGCTACAATTTACGAACTTGTATTAGTGGCGGAAGCGGATTATTTTGGAAAAACCATAGGTAAATATACAGGAGAGCAAAATTTTCCTGCTGGAAGCTGGTTGCTTAACCGAGCTCGCATGCTTGACGCAGCTGAGCGTATCCCTCCTGATGTAATTCGCGGCAGAGACCTTCTTGCACTTGGGTTTGAACCAGGTCCACATATTGGTAAAATAATAAAGATAGCGAATCAGCTTCGGGATGAAAAAGGGTTTAATCGAGAGGAGATTCTCAATATCTTGTTGCAACGGGCTGGCAAGACGCTAAATACCGAGCATTGGGG
>JBNGDW010000117.1:0-2607 GCA_049975325.1 Cloacimonadia bacterium
GCTTAAGGTATCTCGCGGATATGATAGGGTTGTGGGACAAATTCTTCGCTATATGGCATGGATAAGAAAAAACCATGCGGAAGAAAACCAAAAGGTCCGGGGAATAATTATTGCACGTGAAATCTCGGACGACCTGCTACTGGCATGTTCTGAGACAAACAATGTTGACTTGTATGAATATGAGTTGTCAGTGTCACTAAATAAAATACCAAAAAATGTATAAAAACCACATCAACATCTACGTGCAACATGGGCTGGCAATTTCGCTACTTACTCTCCTCCATCTTCCATCGTGTACATCCACGTGAAAGTTTATGCGGAGATGGGAATTCTCCCATATTTGTCCAACACCATATCGTGAGAGCAACTCCCTCCTCCATATTTTTCGGATCACTTATCTCATCATAGAGTTTCATCAGATGACGGTACCAACACCCAAACACTTTTCAATGGAAGATCTGCCTGTATTTCGTCAGGAAGATCATCATAGTGTTTGAGAACTTCACGTAAGAGATCATCTGAATCCCAAAGCCTTACTTCAAAAAATAGACGGGCTTTCTCGTTGTGTACTGACTTTTTAAAGCCAGACCAGGAAACAAATAGACCCTGGTCCACATTGAAATTTTTCATGGCACCCTGCAGCTCACGAACAGTTTTTATTTCGGTCTCTGAATCTCCTGATTTTACCTGAACTGCAAGCCTTGGAGAATCCAGTCCCAAAGCACCAGAACCCGCAAGAATATCCACCCCACCATCTGGTCCCTCTGGAGCAACCCGAACCTTATATCCTTTTGTGTTCAAAACAGAGGCAACTAAGTCTGTCAATTTGTGTCCTTTGAATCTTTGAGACACATAAGTCCTGATCTGATCAAGTGCAATTTCCCCTAGATCCGTCAACTCTTCCGCTATTTCATCCTGTTTAGTTACCTTCTTCTCTTCCAAATAAGCAAGTATGCGTTCCTCTGCGTTGTTTCTTTTGATTCGGCAAACCGTCATGAATGCTCCAAAGGAATAAAGCAAATCCTGGTCAATGGAGGACCTTGGGATCTCCTTCAGCCATTTGACAGGGCGTGTATGTTTCGCATCAGGAGGGAGATCTTCTCGGTATTGGTAATCACCGGTAATACGGCCGAATGCTATCAAAGGTCTCAGTTTCAACGGAAGGGCAACAAGATCACCTTTTTTTATTTCAGAAACGAATGAATACACTTGGGTTGCTTGATTTTGAAGACTTCGTTTTTTCACTTCAGGATTGTGTTCCTCAAGTATGCTGTACATCTCGTCACGGGTTTTTACAGAGGATAGATCAGGTAATTCATACCACCCAATCACTACAATATTCTTTTCCAGGGCTAGGTTTTCCCTTTCACCTTGTCGGCCAGCTCTTACCAACCAAAGTGCCATTAGACCATCTCCCTGAATATCTTTCCGCTTTAAAACCACATATCTTTTGCCAATTTTTCGTTCTTATGTGTTTTACTATCTTTTGAACTAAGACCAAGTGTCTTCGTGATCAATTCTATCTATTTTACTAACGTAATATTAGTTTATCGTTTTTTCTTGCTGTTTCAATAACATTGTGGTTCGCTGTAAAAACTTGAATGCCAGATATTGTGGCAAAGTCTCCGTCATCAGTAATTATTTTTACTACACCATGACATCTCATCGATTCCAAGATCAGGAAATCATATGCGTCCATTTTCTCATTCTGAAAACGAGTGATTATTGAATCGGTAATTTCATTGTCAATTTCGCAAGAAACTGGTTGCGCAATTCCTTTTACCTGTTCCCAAGCAGTCTCGATTTCCATAGCTACTTGTTTGCGTTCCCATTCCAAGTGATGCCTAAATTCCTTCAATCCAATTTTCGTATTATCCTTCATATAGAGTTCTCTTTCAGTTTTTTCAATCAAGTGAGCTAGTTCAATCAAAGAAATCGTGGAAGGTAACAGCTGAGATCCAACAAAAAGTGCAGTATTCACATAATTTGGATATTCGTCATATTGGTATTGAAAGACTGGGCTAGCCGATTGACTCGCCTTAGTATACGTGAGCCAAAACCAAACATTCGTATCGACAAAAAAAATATCATCTTCTAACGGGCAATCTTCTTTTATGTCAACAACATCTGCACAAATACAATAGCTTATAGACATTACTTCGGTTCCTCAACTTCTTTACAAATAACATCGTGAATAAGTTTTTGGTAATTCACATCCTTATGATATCTGGCAGCGTTTTCAATAACTCGGTCAAAAACTCGTCTTCCGGTTTCATTCAGCTTTTCAATGTGTAAATAAGTACGAACATCTTTTTCCTCAACATCTTTCAGCAATTGCCCCACGGCAAAATTGAAAAAAGGAGAAGCAAATTGTTTCACTCCCTCAAAATTCAAAACAACTATTCTTTGTACTTTTAACTCGTTATGGATTTTGTTATATATTTTTTGACCATCTTCCCTTATAATGCAACGTTTCCCAATTTCTTCTTTTACATTTATTTTCATATTTTACACTCCTCAAGTTACGTAAAATTTTTTGCCTTTGCGATCTTTTATATTCGGTAAAGTTTCTCGTCACAACGTAAGGTTAGGTGGAAAATTGTCCCT
>JBNGDW010000117.1:2617-3827 GCA_049975325.1 Cloacimonadia bacterium
GAAACACATATTTTGAAAGCTTTCTCCACCCTTATCTATCAAGACGTAACTATCATTACTATAAACTTCTAGTTTTCCATGATTTGCTTGTACAAATTCTTTTAAAATGTCAAGACCAAGGCCTCTTGCCACACCTTCCGTAGTTGTAGTATGTCCTTCTTGAAATGCCCATTCCAGGTAGTCCTTCCCCTGATAAAATTGTACTTTTTCTGTATTGTTGCAATCGAGGAAGTATTCTCGAATAGTTTTTGGTATGCCCTTTCCAAAATCAATCACGTCAAGAATTAGTTCCTTCTTATTTTTAAAAAACTGCCCACATGAAAATACTCCAATTGGTGTTTCGCTGTGCTCGAATGCGTTGTTATAAATCTCCCACATTGTTCCAACTATTGCATCAGCCAATTCTTCACTAACATGAACCCACCCTTTACCAATCCATTTATCAGTCAGGTAATCCATTATTTCATCCATTTCCATTGAACAATGCTGACAATAAGGAATTGAATTGCCTTCCCAACCTTTTGAATCGTAACCAAATTGTCCGGCAAAACCATTTTGCCGGAGATTCATCATGACTGCATCGTTTTGTACTGTTTCCCAATCAAAAATTGCTGATTTGCCTTTTGACTCAATAAACCTGGCTAATCCTCCTAAAAACGCAACAGCATTCGGACGCAAAAAATTACATCTTGAAAAATCGAAACGAATATTATCGTAGCATTCACTAAAGACATCACGAATCTTGAACATTCTTTCAAAATCCAGGACGTTGTCGTTTAGTGTCGGTATACGTAGTCTCTTATCCACAAATCTTACTCCTTTTGAGCTCCTTGGTTTCAACAGGCATCTTGTGTTCCTACCCAAAATCTAACTTATTTTGAATGCCTTCTTTCTTAGTTTTTTGCATCAAAATGAATATTTGCTCCAAAGTTTTTTGACCGATGCCTCTGATTTTTACGATTTGGTTTATTTGGCAAATATTTTGACTCCTTAAAGCTTTATATATCAAGTCAACTTTATCAGCCTTAAGGCCTGTCATCAGTCTTACTTCTTCGTTTGTTTTACTAAGAAAGAAATGTTTGAAACCTTCAAATAAATCATCAGGAGCTTTCGGATCATATTCGTATATTTCGATGGGTATATCACAGTTTTTAAGATAATGCTCCATTATTTCCTTCGACCTTCCTTTATTTAGGCCACCATGCTGTGC
>JBNGDW010000118.1:0-3819 GCA_049975325.1 Cloacimonadia bacterium
TCTATATGCCTAATAATCGTGGTTTTCTCAGGCATATTTTTTCATCCCATGTCTTCACTATTTCTTCTATTCATACTTCCGGTCTTTGCCATACCAAATATTATTTTTATATTATATAATAATAATAATAAGAGCAGCAAAATTATCTCTATAAAGGATGAATTGGCCAAACTATATAAAATTCAGTTGCTGATTCTGGTAGCTTTCTTTTCGTGGTTTCTGTCTAATAAAGGCCTCTTGGGGAGTATTAAAAAAGTTCTTAATTGGCTGGTGATGGATGAGACAAGCGAGTCAGTGTTTGCATCACAAATTGGTGTCATTAATTCGGCTGGAGTTACATTACATCAAACAACCATTTTATTCGTGAATAAGTTCGGAGCCGTAACACTTTTGCTTCTTTTCTCATTCCTAGCTTCAGCTTCAATATTATGGAATTATGCGAGAGGAAGATCCATACCATATCGATATGAGTTTACATTTGTTATTATGTTCATCGTCTCGCTGATTATTGGAGCTATTATGCTTTTTGCTGGTGATTTTATTGAACGAAATCCAATAAGAATAGTAAGGCTTGCTTTATATTTGGGTACGATTCTCTGCGGGCTATTTGCTTACAATTTTATTTGTGGCGACGACCGTTCTGCAGAAAGGAAATCACCAAAAAATGTCGTTCAATTAGTAGCGATCGGACTACTTATCGTTACACTGGTTGTATTGAGTATGGGAACTACTTATAATTCGCCTCGAGTCTATCTCCCTAACACACAGACCACACTAGAGGATCTTGCTGGAACTAGATGGCTCGTTTCTGTCCAAGATGCTGATCGCTCAGTAATTGTGAACGATAGATGGGTCTTGACTAGATTTCAGCATTATCTCTTTGGTAGGGAATCTTCTACAGTAAGAAAGCTAAACATTTATCCTGAGCGTCTTCCTGCCCATTTTGGATATAATGAGAATAAAAAAATATCTCATATATTAGGAGATGCTAAGTCGTATATGGTGATATTCATGATGGACGAAATTCATGCCCAGCATTTGCCCGAAAATATTAAACTGAATTATAATCATCGAAATCCCCAAGATTTAAAACAAATTGAAAACGATACCACAGCTTCCAAAATCTATGTAAATGGCCTCATTGATATATGGTACATATATTGATATCTGTATACTAACAGCAAAATGTGACCAAGTTTGGAGAGTTAAACAAATGGTTAGCAAAAGCACACTGGACACTGGAAGGAAATACCTACAGGATGGGCACTTTGATTTATTATTCTATGGTCTAATCTTTTTTATAGCCAGTAGATGGTGCCTCCTATTAGATAAATTTCATTATAATTTATCTAGGGTATGTCATAGAAAACCGTATGGTCTAAATGAAATTGTTGAGGTTAATGGACACCTGATGCAAATCTCGCTTGAAGATAAGGGCATATCCCAAGAATTATATCTGCACAAGAAGCGAGAGCATTTCTCAACTGACTTTATAAATTCCTTTGTACAGGAGAACGAAATAGTTATTGATATTGGTGCAAATATTGGATATTATGCTCTTCTGGAATCCAAGTTAGCAAAAGATGGAGAAGTATATGCAATTGAGCCCATTCCTTCAAATTTTAGTTTGTTGGAACGCAACATCGAGCTTAACGGTTACAAGAATATCTCTACATATCAGCTTGCCATTAGTGATTCAGATATGATTAAAACAATGTATATTTACGATAAATGTAACTGGTGTAGTTTTAATAAGAATCTTGATGGATCTCAGACAGGGCAATTGGATGTGATGTCTATGACGTTAGACAAGTTCACAGAGACCTACTTAAATAAGAAACCGACCTTCGTCAGGATGGATCTCGAAGGACACGAGTATCAAGCGATCAAAGGCGCGTCTAAGATACTACGTGAATGTGCACCCCTGAAACTGAACATCGAGTTTCATCCTCATCTAATGCCTAAGGAGCATATGAAAGAACTCTTAAGCATTTTGAAAGAGAATAATTTTGCTATAAGAGCAGTAACATTTAATCCTCCTGCCCACATATATCGGAACTTCAAATTATTTAATTATTTAAGAAGGAAATTGGGTTATTATGAATTTGGATTGAATAATGCTAGTTATGAGGATCTCGAAAAGATTGTTAACTCAAAATTTAGCACGCCGATCGTTTTTTTTGAGAAAGAATTTTGTACTCGTCTTTAAGGCGACCTGACACCCCCCAACACGTCATTTGGCTTCGTTCTAGAATATGTTATAAATTGCAGTGAGTTCGTACCCACCCATCTTTAATCATCACCCACACGATCGCCAGAGAAATGGTTGTAAAGGTTATCGACCATCCATAACCAACCCCCAGAATACCGTAACGCTGTATGAGCACGTAGCTCAATCCGAGTAGGAGGATGCACCTCAAGGCGTTAAGTTTCAATACACTCTCCACCTTCATTCTCACATTCTGAATGGAGATAAAAAGAGAATATACCGACACGAGAAAACTCGACAAAGCCAGCACCCTAAGGAGATCGAAGGCATCTGCATATTCCGCTTTTAATAGTCCCAGCAAGAGGTCGCCGAAGAGAAATATCGCAAGTACTGTTGGAATTAAAAGTATTAGGCTGGCAACCCCTGCCCGTATCGCGCTCTTCTTCAACCCCACACCATGGCTTCCTTCGACGAATAGGGAAGTGCCTAGTGAGTTGGGTATGATCAAAACGACGTTCCCAATGGCAAAAGCAATGTAGTACTTTGCAGCTTCAGCTTCCCCAAGAATATTAAGGACCATGAGAGGAAGTATCAAGGTAGGTGCTGTTGATAGAATGCTCGATACATAGTTCCATGAAGTGAATTTTAAAGATTTCATTATAAAATCTGTACTAACTTCTGGCCTGATAGCAGCGATACTTCTTCGGATTACAACAAGGGCGAAAAACGATGCCACCAAAAAGGAGAGACCATAGGAGCCGAATATGCCGAAGGTTCCGAGGAATGCCAAGGGTACCAAAAGGGGTATCCTGAGGGCTATGAAAATGTTCTGAAAGAGGTAGTATTCCGAATTCCTATTGGCGAAAAAAGCCCTCCCTGTTATGGCCGTAACAGAGTTCATAACCCCGATAAAAAGAAATGCTATGGTACAAATAGGCTCGTTCAAAAAAGCCAAGGATGGTGAGTGGTGCCTAACCAGCAAAATGAAGATTACACCCATAAGAAGCGATGCGATGGTGGTGATGACAAGGCTCGTTCCGAAAACCGTTGCTTTATCGTCCGTCGGGAAGAAGCGAATGATAGAGAAGTCGAAACCGAGCCTTGAGAAGAGGATTACAAGCCCGAGGGACGATATCAGGGCTGTCGCAAGCCCCACCTCCTCGACAGTATAGAGCCTTGCTGCAATCATCCAGAAAAAGAAGCCACACCCAGCGTTGAACACGCTGGTAAAGGCCATGAAGAAGGAGTTTCTGTAGAGAGGATCCTTCGCCAGTTTCGCTATTGTGTTGTAGTCCAGTATATCAACTAGCTTTGAGTTCATCATATTTCCTTGGCTTGCACTAGATTTTCTGTAAGCATCTGCTACCTTCCTACCCGTGTAACCCACTGATGAGACTTGATATCCCCTCTGATAGTAGCCGCAAAGAACCGCTCCAATCGTGGATCCGTCATTTCGCATTAACGGTTTGAACGCTCATCATTTTTCTTGCTATCGATTTTTTGAGAATAGATATCTATTGACGCTGTATCGAGTTCAAACAAGGCCGGAGCCATAAAGATTGAGAGTATAGTCAAACTGGCGGCGGCGCACCCCGCAGCAAGCTGCGGGG
>JBNGDW010000119.1:0-3765 GCA_049975325.1 Cloacimonadia bacterium
ATCCTGTATGCCAACAATTATCTTGTTTTCTATTGCTTCCAGTGTTGCTTCCAGGAGCAGTTTCTCAACAAAAGGGTCACCTACCTGCACAGAGGTTCTTTTGGCAGCAGACTCCTCTGAAAGGTTAGCAGAAGCAAATGTTGCTCCATGGATACCATCGCGGCCTGTGGCTGAACCAACATAGATGACATAATTGCCAGGACCTTTTGCTGAGGCAGTTGCAAGATTTTCATGCCGAAGAAGCCCTACAGTCATCGCATTTACCAAAGGATTTCCTTGATAGCATTCCTCAAAATAAACTTCTCCGCCCACAGTTGGTACTCCCACGCAATTACCATAATCCCCAATCCCTCTGACCACTTCTGTAAAAAGATGCTGAGTATGAGTGCTCTTCTTATTTTGACTATCTTGCAGTTCACCAAATCTAAGAGAGTTAAGGTTTGCAATAGGACGGGCACCCATAGTAAAAATATCTCGCAAGATCCCGCCGACTCCGGTTGCAGCACCCTGATACGGCTCTATAGCAGAAGGATGATTATGACTTTCGATCTTAAAAGCAATAGCAAAGCCATCACCAATATCCACTACGCCGGCATTCTCTTCCCCTGTCTTTGTGAGTAAAACTTTCCCTGTTCGAGGGAGGGTCTTGAGAAGTTTGATAGAATTTTTATAACTGGCATGCTCTGACCACATCACAGAAAAAATACCAAGTTCGGTGATTGTAGGCTCTCGACCCAAAATATTTAGCATCTGCTTATATTCTTCTGCGGAAATTCCATGTTGTTCTACAAGTCTTTTTGTGATCTTTGGCGCCATATAACTCCTATTATAATGCTAATGATAATTCTTACAGAGCGAAATGTAAGATATACTTATCGGATGTTAACTCAGATTTTTTCGTCAAGAAAAGAGTTAATAATGCGAGACCCAAACTTTAAGTAAATTATGGTCCTAATTCTCTTGACAGGAAAATAAATCTTTTTTGCTTGGTTGTAAATCTTAAAATTACAGGACAAAAGAATGTATGAAATCTATCAAACAATAGCGGGTAAGCTCACTCAGCTTGAACCAGAATACATATCCCAAGAAGATATCTGGTGTCATATGGTAGCACCTACCGCAGAAGAGATTGATACCATAGTAAGCCAAACCGGCATACCGAGAGATTTTCTTCAGAACCCACTTGATATAAATGAGCGTCCCAGAATTGAACGAGAGAACGGCTATACGCTTGTTATAATCCATACACCAGCGTGGAATAGTCCCGAAGAATCCGAGTCAGAAGAATCTGGTTATATTCAGTATACAACTGTACCATTGGGAATGGTTATTACCCCTAAAGCCTTGTTTACAGTATCCTCTAAGCCTAACGATGTATTACAGGATTTCTTTGAAGGGAAAGTAAGAAATTTTTCAACTAAGAAACGGAGTCGGCTTATGTTACAAATTTTGTATCGCACTGCAAGCAAGTTTCTTAATTATTTGCAGGTTATTACACAAATAAGTAATGAAATAGAAACTTCTCTACATAAGTCAATGCGAAATGAGGAATTAATAGGACTTTTGAATATTGAAAAAAGTTTAGTCTATTTTAGCACATCGATACGGGCAAATGAGCTTGTGCTAGAGCGATTACATAGATATGGGGAGCTGACAAAATTTGAAGAGGACAAGGACTTTTTAGAAGACCTTATCGTGGAGAATAAGCAAGCCTTGGAAATGACAAACATTCATACCAATATCCTTAGTAGCACTATGGATGCCTTTGCTTCTGTTATCTCAAATAATCTGAGTAGAGTTATGAAATTTTTAACCTCAGTGACTATTATTCTTATGATTCCAACCCTTGTTGCAAGTATATATGGCATGAACATAGCACTTCCTTTTCAACACTCGCCACACGCTTTTACAATTACAATGGGAATATCTATTGGATGTGCGCTTGTTGGTGTGCTCATTTTTATTAAAAGAAAATGGTTTTAGTATGAAAAAAATTGGCATTTTGACCCGAGATTGTGCAGGAATAAATGCTTGTATACGGGCTATCGTTCGGACAGCTGCACATTATGATATTGAGACAATTGGATTCATTCGGGGATATGATGGAATTATGGATGGTGAGCTTGTCCCTCTTAATAGACGTTCGGTTTCAGGTATTATCAATCTTGGGGGTACGATTTTGAAAACAGCCAGAGCGACAAGATTCTTAACTAAAGAGGGTCAGAAAAAGGCTGTTGAGACCTTGACAAAAAATCATGTTTCTGGACTCATTGTGGTGGGCGGAAATGGCTCACTTAAGGGTGCACATACGCTTGCAAAAAGATATTCAGTTCCGGTTATCGGGATACCTGCTACAATTGATAACGATATAAGTAAAGTGAATCAAGCTATAGGCGCAGATACTGCCGTAAATGTAGCCATGGATGCATTGGATAAAATTCGTGACACAGCAACCTCTCTTGAACGAATATTTGTGGTAGAAGTAATGGGACGAGATTCTGGTTATATAGCCTTCCAAGTTGCATTAGCCGGAGGATGTGAAGAGGTGCTGGCTCCAGAACAAGATTTTAACTATGAGACAATTTGCGACGAGATTCGTAAGGGAAATGCGAAAGGAAAGAAAAGTTGGATTATCATTGTTGCGGAAGGAAAGGCAAAAGCAACTAATGTAGCGAATGTTATTACAAGCCTCACCGGACTGGAGACACGTGTAGCAATATTGGGACATATCCAACGAGGAGGTCGTCCCACAGCAACTGATAGAATCCTTGCTGCTCAACTGGGAAGCTATGCCGTGGAACTGCTTAAAGATGGTCATTCTGATGAGTGCGTGCGATTACACGAAGGTGTGTTGGATTCAATTCCTCTTTCAAAAGCGATTAAACCCGGAAAAATGGAATTTAAAAACTATTATAAGCTAATCAAGATTCTTACATAAACAAAAAATCGTTACCCTTATCTGAGCAGATTGTTTTCATAATCTTCACTAAAAAATATTGCTATCTTTGAAAAATAATGGAGAATTTCGTATCTTCAAAACTTGGTAAATTGTTCTGATAGAGAGATTCGCTTTATTTTGTCATCTTAATTTTGTAGAATTTTTAGTAATGTTTCATGTATTCGCCCATTAGTTGCCACAATTTCTTTATCAAAAATAGAAAATGGTGAGCTATCAATTTTTGTAACGATCCCTCCGGCTTGTTTTACAATAAACTCTCCAGCAGCAGTATCCCAGGGGGAAAGTTCCAATTCCCAAAATCCATCAAAAATGCCACACGCAACATAGCATAGATCAATCGCAGCTGATCCAACTCGTCTTATGCCCCGGCATCTTCGGATTACATTCACAAAATTTTCAATATTATTTCTCGCATCGTTTTCCATATTGTATGGGAATCCTGTGACGAGAAAGGCTTTTTCTATATTCATATTTGAGGAAACCGCAATTGGGGAATCATTTTTCAGACTTCCTGAACCTTTTTCCGCATAGAAAAGTTCTTCAAGTATCGGATTGTAAACCACGCCTAATTGTGGAACTCCATTGTAGTGCAAGGCAATAGAGACCGCAACAAAGGGAAACCCATGAACATAGTTAGTTGTTCCATCCAATGGGTCTATAATCCAGAGAAATTTTTGCTCCGGATCCTGGGCTAATTGACGCTCTTCAGTAAGAATATTATGCGAGGAATAAGAGGTTTTAATAATATTGATAATCACATCTTCGGCTTTCTTATCAATATTTGTCACCAAATCAATTCTTCCTTT
>JBNGDW010000120.1:0-3742 GCA_049975325.1 Cloacimonadia bacterium
GCCTGAGTGCAGAGGAAGAACCACCGTATCAATTTATTGTTGAAGTAGAAATACACGGATATGCAAAGACGCTAGTAATTGGCTATACAGCTACTGATGGTGGGCAGTCATGGACATATGAGAATGTTCCAAGTGGAACTCATACCTATACCTTTACTCTATATCCTGAATATGACTATCCTCCCCAGGAATTCTTTGCAGAAGCTTGGGGACCGTATGGTGCTCATGATAGGGATGAGTGTGAAGCGCAGTTGTATTATACTAATTATCTTGAATTATGGTTAGGCGAGTACCCTATTGGCCCTCCCTTGCCGATTATTGAATAAAACATCCTTGGGGTAGAAGCGTCTGCTTCTACCCGTATTTATAGTTTACGGAGGATACAATGAAAAAATATCTTTTATTCTCTTTGTTATTTTTTCTATTAGTCAACTCACTTTTTGCCGATGAATTTACTATTGAGAAAATTAATACTTTTGCTTTTGCCCAAGAATTTGGTTCCCCTGAATGTCTAATAGTTGATTCGCCTTACTTGTATGCAGTTACAACCAGTGGCTTAGAGATATATGAAATTCAAACCAATGCTCAATTGCAAAAAATCTCTGAACTACCAATTATACTCGCCTACAAGCTTGTAAAAAGGGATAATTATATTTATATAGGTTCCGGCCGAAGGACGGAATTTGATCCAAGCCCTCTTTTTATTTATCAGGTGGATGTCAGTGATAAGGAAAATCCCTATATAAATAGTACTATTAGTACTATTGAATTCGATAATTCACTTAATTTTATCCTACCAGAACTTGTAGGAGACTATCTTATTGCGATTAACGGAAGAAGTTATCCAGATAATATTTATACTTTACCGGATTTGGAGTTATATGCCACTATACAAGATCCTCAGATATCTCTAAAACAAATAAAAGAGAATATTTGTATTTATATTGTTGGATGGAGCTGCCTCGATATATATGATACTTCCGACATATCAAATATCCAATACCTAAATACCATTGATATGAGTCCTTATCATCAGGGATATAATCCAACATCTTTCAAAGTAATAAACGATACCATACTTATCGCGGCTGGTCAATCAGCAATTTCTTTCTGGAACATCACAAATATTTCACAATGGGAATATATTGGGCATTACGAACCTGATGAGTATTTAGTATATAATTCAAATTTTGGACTTTATGGTAATAATATTATACTTTTAAGAGCTGATGGATTGGAATTAGTTGATATATCTGACCTGACAAATCCGCAATCAGTTGATTTTATAAACAACTGTTATTTTTATAAGTTTTCAATAATAAATGATAATGAAAACATATATGTTAGCACGGTTCATGACGGGATAGGAATCTATTATATAGCAAATAATGAACTTCATTTTTTAGAAAATTATTTTGAATACCCATATTTTTGGTCCTCTTATCTATATTCAAACTATTTATTTTTGCAAACAGTTAATTATGGTGTATATGTATTTGATATTTCAAATCCGTATGAGCCCATAGAGGTGACAACATGCTTAGATAACGCCGCACCATTCAGGTCTATGATTGGGCGTGATTCACTTATTGTAATTTACGATTATAATGATTTTACTATTAAGATATATGACATAACTGATCCTACTAATCCGATTTTAAGAAATACTATAGCGGATATTACTTATTCAGAATGGGTAATGAGCATACCATTCTTTGATGAGGCAGAGCCGCAATCTCTGTATTTATTTAATGTAGAAAATGGAAATTTGACGAAATATGATATTTCAGAATCAGGTATACCACCATTGCTCTTTACCTATAATGAGATATTTCAGGAATGTGGCTTTTTCGTTAGGAATGGATATGGTTACGCACTTTCAACAGAAACATACCCTCAACATCTCTATATTATTGGCGGGTTAAATGATAATAATCCAACTATTATTGACACAATTGAAAACTTTTCTCAATATCCTGGTATGCTAGCTATGAACCTTTGTGGTGATTATTTATGTTTACGGTATAGAGGAGGTTACGGTGAAACAAAATTATACTCCTTAGACGATCCTGAAAACCCACAACTTGTATGTACACTGGAAATACCTTCTAAAAGCCGACCGTTTATTTATGACAATCTTCTTTTTACAACGACAGAGAATTTATCCTTTGTGTACGACCTGAATGAATGTAATGGGGATACATTAGAACCAATAGATTATTTCTATGGGCTTTACTCTATGTGTAGCATAGATTGTGCTGATATAGATGATAAACACTACCTTTTTGTAACTGAAGGTTCAAATGTTGGTGTGTATGAATTTTCATACACCAATTCGATTGATGAAATCCCAGAAGAGATAGCTTCTCCAAAAATTATAAACTTTCCCAATCCTTTCTCCACCTCCACCACAATCTCGTTTAGTATCCCCCCTCACTACAAAGATGATGCAGAAATAGAGATTTATAACCTCAAAGGACAACGCATTCGCGAATTAAAAATTGAAAATTTAAAATTAAAAATTAATAAAGTTGTTTGGGATGGGAAGGATGCTTATGGCAAGCAAATGCCGAGTGGGATTTATTTTGCTAAGCTCTCTCTTGGAGAAGAATCTGCTGTAAAAAAGATGCTGCTGATACGCTGATCTTCACAAATAAGGGATAAGGGACATTCTGGACTGTAGCTTAAAATTTTATAGCAGTCTCAAGCGAGATTCTCTGTAAATCTTCCTCCCGTAATGGTGAGAAACGATAGAGGTAGGTAATTTGAAAATTAAGAGGTAGGTCATATCTAAGCAAAATTTCATGTTCCAACCCCACTGAGACTCCTCTTTCGGGCGAGAAATTCTTTTTTACCACGACTTCATAGGCTACATACCAATCCTGGCTGATATACTTCCCCATCTCAATAGCAAGGTTATCCAGCAAGATTTCCCTGCTTAATTCTGATAGTTGTTCAAAGCTTGATTCAGGCTCATCCTGTGCATAATAATCATCCTCTGTAAGAATCAGCCCACTCCTACGCATAATATTTCCCATGAACCCAGTTTTTAATCGGAAAAAATCCAAGCCTAAAAGCTGTCTTACAAGACTCTCCATAGGTTTAATCACAGGATCGAAGAGAATATTTCCTAGCTCATTTCCAGCTAGAAGAAGCGCCTCATCACGATAAAGATTTCGTCTTTCTTCCTCGGTAAGTTGGCTAATATTCTTTCCATATTGGAGCTTAGAAAGCACATCAAGAAAGGTCTCGTTTTCAGGGTCATCACTTTCAAGACTTATTCTAAAATTTCCAAATTCTGTCTTCCGTATATTCTTTTCATATATACCTTCTTCAACCGAAACTATATTCAAACTTATTGTGGTGCCCTCTGGGGTTTTCGTCGTAAATATCCCTCGTACTTGTGGTAACTTATCAAATTTGCTCATTAACAATTCTACTTCCTGCACATAAAAAGTTTCCCCTAAAAATTCCATGTCTCCTTCTCTGGAACGAATTTCCATGTATAATTCTACCTTATCAGTTTCCGGGTTGGTTGTAAAACGGATAAAACTTCCGGGTACGATCAATAAATTAAAGGGTCTTATCACATACCTGATATTCTTCTCAAAGACCAAATCAAAATCTAAAAGAATAGGAGGGAAGATATCGGAGCCACCACCAGATGGGAGCTTACCCTTTTGCGGGGGGAATAGTCCCTTGCCATTCAAAACCAGCATTTTGCCTGAGATTTTCCATGCAT
>JBNGDW010000121.1:0-1833 GCA_049975325.1 Cloacimonadia bacterium
GTAATACTGTTGCCCTCTTCATCCTTTTCGCAAACATCAAGTAAAGCATTCCACGAACCCACATCATTCCACCCAACATCCAGAGGAATAACTGCCGCGTGTTTGGTTTTTTCCATTACTGCGAAATCGATAGAATCCGAAGGGCATTTTGTAAAGCTATCGCAGTCAATTCTGCGGAAATCTAAATCACTTTCAACTTTTGCAAAGGCTTGCTTACAACATTCCGCCATTTCTGGAGCATATGTTTGGAGTTCCTCAAGATATTTTTTTGCATGAAAAACGAACATGCCGCTGTTCCAATAAAAATCTCCACTTTCCTGATATTCTTCAGCTTTCCTCGCATCGGGTTTTTCAATAAAAGCGTCAACCTCGAATACTCCTTTGTCGATTTCTCTCCCCCTGTGGATATACCCATAGCACGTTTTGGGGGTTTCAGGCACGATACCAAAAGTCACTAGCTTTCCTTTCTCTACTATTGGCATTGCTCTTTTTATCGTATCGCAAAATGTTGATGCATCTTCCATGACATGATCCGAAGGTAGTACCAGGAGAACTGCTTCTTCATTTCTTCTTATCGCTTCGTATGCCGCCATCGCGATTGCGGGCGCTGTATTTCTTCCGACGGGTTCAAGAAGAATCGTTGCGTTTTCAATCCCTATCTGCCTAAGTTGTTCGGCTACGAGAAAACGGTGTTCCTCGTTGCAGACAACAATAGGATCCTGATAATCTTTCCTATGTAACCTCTCAATGGTTTGCTGAAACATTGTTTTATCTCCAATGAGAGGGAGGAACTGCTTTGGGTATAACTGACGAGATAAAGGCCATAAACGAGTTCCCGAACCGCCAGAAAGTATAACCGGAAAAAGCACAAATCAGACCACCCTTCTATCAATCAAAGAACTTGTTTTGTTTTTAGTCATCTCGTACCTAATTTGCCCATTTTTCTCCTTTGTTTTCCTCTCCAAAGGAGCAAGTAAAGCAAATATGCAGCAGGGATGTTCAAAACAAGGCTCGTTCTTAAAGTTGCAAAAAAACTAATCCAGTTAAACTCGGGCCAAAAAAATATTTTCACTGATAGTAGTAAGAAAATCGCTCCGATTTTCCAAAGAACAAGCATTTTTTTTTCAATATAATTCAAAAATATTGTTGCCAATGGAACCAAACCCACAAAGCCCAAGATACCAAATGCACTTGCTCCCATTGAGAAATAACTGTCAGAATAGTCCTTATATGGTTGCGCAGGGTTTATTAGTGAAGCCATTTGTACATACTGGCCTTCTAGCGGTATTCTTATTTTGTTTGGCGCGAAAACCCTTGGGATGCTCATAACTACAGCATCCGAAATGATGCTATTTTCGAAAAAGAACAAGCCTTGTTTCTGGAGAATCGTCATTGGGAAGTCCGAAAAATCAAAACGGTAGGCAAATTGTCTCATAATAGCGGCTTTCTCAATCGTGGTTCTGCCACTAAAAGAAAAAGCAGCCAAGCTAATGATAACGATGGCGACTGGAGCTAAACTTGCAAATTTCAGAAATCTCTGCCAGCCCTCCTTTTGCTTTAAGGCAGCTATCGCAAACATGATAAACAGAGGTATGAGCAACATACCCCGTGACCCGACAAGCACAGAATGGATCAACAAAACTAGCACATTAACAGAAACTATCAAAAAAGCAATCAAAGTTTTTTCCCGTGTTAAATAAACACCTAAAAAGACAAAGGTCGTAATTTCCACAAGACCGGACAAGGCTTTTGTCAAAGTGTTGACCCAAGAAGAGTCAAGTATCATTTGTGGGATTTGTGAAATATCGGACAATAAATACGGAGATATGGCTC
>JBNGDW010000121.1:1843-3721 GCA_049975325.1 Cloacimonadia bacterium
TGGCTCCTCCTCTCAAAAAAAATAACAAGTTACCTACGTTTATCAAAGTGACAATGAATAAAACCCACCGTGGGATTTTAGTTTTATAAAAAATTTCTTGATAATAATTATATTTATTTTTATCCATGACCGAGAAATGAATCATCGCGGCAAAGGCTATCGTCACACCAACGATGATGCTTCCAAGAAATCTGATGTGCAGATTTTCTACAAAGCCTACATAAAGCTCATCCACAAAATACTTGGGCACCGAAAGAACATAGTATAAAACCAAAATAACAAAGAGGAAATTTACCAAGGAAATTTTTTCTCTTCTCGCAAGCGACGTTATTTTCATCCATATCCAAATTTCCAAAGCGGTGGCAACGAGCAAATGCAAGCATCCATAAACTACTGCCAATATTTCTTCGGAGTGAGCTCCCATACCAGAAAATACCATAAAATATATCATATTTACCAGAAACACAACTATAATTAGCGAAAAAAACGACATGTTGAAACACTGTCTTTTTTTAAGATCCATTATAGTGACCCTTTTGTTATTTTTTTATAAATGTCGACATATTGTTTTGCTATTGTCATACTTGTGAAATATTTAATGTTATCATGTCCTTTTTTAATTATACGTTTTCTCAGACTTGCATCTTGGCATATCCTCGAAATGCCCTGACGTATTTCTTGGACGTCATAGGGATCTACTAAATATGCCCCTTCACCTGCTACTTCCTTCATGGGTTCAATATTACTTGTTATCACTGGCCTACCTGTTGCTTGGGCCTCAAGAATAGGCATTCCAAACCCCTCATAAATAGAGGCAAAAACAACAATGTCACAATTTTCATACTTCTGTTTGATTTCATAGTCAGACAGGTTATAGGAATTTGAATATCTTATAGCTTTTTCCTCGAGTAACGTTTTTTGTTCATTCGTAAGCTTCCCAACAACATCAAGAGTAACGTCTAAACCCTCACAAGCTTGCACTACTCGTTCCAGGTTTTTGTTCGAGCCAGTTCCGATCTGTAGTATCACTGGATTATTTTCATTAAATCGTTTTGGCTTGAATGCAAAACCTTTTGTTACGGGGTCTGGCACAACAATAATTTTTTCCTCAGGACAATGCACCTGCTCAAGCAATTCCTGTTTTGTAAACGAGGAGATGGCCGTGACAATTGACGACCGTTTTATCGGAATATCAAACCAAAATAACTTGAAAATTTTCCTTCTCAATCCTTTTAAACGGTTAAGACTGCGGCAATCATGAATCGTCAGGACTGTCTTTTTTTTGGAAAGCAGAAGGGCTAGATAATGGACATCTCCTGTGATATGGTTAATATCTCCTTGGAAAAAGATCGCCGCAAGGCAATTCAGCATCCTTCTTATTATGCCTTTGCTTTGAAATGGACAAAGAAAAACTTTATATGTGACTTCTTCGGGTAATGCTTCTCTGACTGCTTCAAAAACCCGCTCTATGCTATATTGGTTACCAAGAGGTTTTCGCTGGTAATAGGTAACCTTCATTTTTTTGTTCCCTCCATTGTCTCCTGGCAGGTGATATGCTTCCTTGAATATTTTCCTGTTTGCCTCAATGGCTCCAGTTGATTTCACAGAAGACGCAATAAAACTATAGGCTCCCTTGTTGTATTTGAAGAATTCTTGCGATGGCATGGAACAACAAAATTCTACGACATTAATAATTTTTTCTTCATTCGATAGAGACAAATCCCACCCTGCCTGGCGTTCCTCAAGGTCCCTCCAGGGGGTCCGGTTACTTATAAGCACCGGTGTCCCTACTGAAAGCGCTTCATTGATCACATGACCGAAATTTTCGCCATGGGTTGGAAAGAAAAACAAATCGTGCTCCGCCATAGCCTTGGGTAC
>JBNGDW010000122.1:0-2653 GCA_049975325.1 Cloacimonadia bacterium
GCCGTCAGGTGATTGTCCCATAACCCTTCCTATATACTCTTCAACAAGTGTTTTCTTTCCTGTATAGGGATCTATCATATAATAATCGCTATAGCCACCACCCCAGTCAGTGTCCGATATATATGGCTTGGGATTACCTCCTATTATCCTGTCGGCATTACGATTTATGATGCTTGTTCGCATATCATCTGACTCGAGCTGTACAAAGTTCATATCATCAAGATGAAGCAAGGCTGAGTAAGTAGACATCTGGTTTCTCCTGTTGCGTACCATTTGGACCGACTGTATTTCTTCATCGTCCCAGTGCCATACATCAACATTGGCAATGGTATCACGACTCATCTTTACTACTTTTTCCTGTTCTTTTATGCTGATGATCATTCTATTATTATCAAGGCTAAAAGCAAGCCTTCCTTTCTCGCTCAGCACGTAATCATCTGGAAATGATTTATCATCAGCAGGATCATAACTTATTAAGACGGGATCCGGTGAGTCTATATTTATGAACACAAGAAGTTTATTTATCCGTTGTTCAAGGCTGTCAGGCTTATTACCTTTAAAAACAGCGAGAGATGTTCCCTTTTGACCCCACTCAGAACGATAGAGCATCTCGTCATCCCATGTTAGCTGGCTGTATGTTAAAGTATCGGTATCCAGTGGTAAAACGGTGCTTTTATTCAGATCCATTATATAAACACCGTTACCAGCCCCATCAGCAGCATCAATGATATAAGCAAGATGGCTACCCCTCTTATTGAACTTATACTGGCTTACATTGCCAATATTCATCAAACTGCCACTTTCAATATCCCGGAGAAGCATATCTGTCCCATTATGATCATTTTTATCCCCTTCTTTTTTAATGACCAGGTAATCAGATTTCGGTGAGAAGGATATATCATCAACCTTCTCCCATTCTACCTTATCGCCTGATGCAAGATTCATTAATACTCCCTTGCTATAAACCGGTTTCTTACTTTTTCGTAGTTTTTCAGCTTCTTTTTCCTTGAGATTTCTTTTGTAGATCACCCAACGGGAATCATGTGAGAATTCCGGGTCGTCGCAGTAAGGATCTGAAAAAACCTTGCCTGAGTTGATGTTTTTAATGTACAGTGTATCATCACCTCCATTAGGGCTCAAGCCATAAGTCATCCAGTTACCATCATCAGAAAGGCTGACCGAAGTTATCCGGCTCCATCTGCCGTAATCATCGACGTTCAACACTTTTTTCTCATCCTGAGAATAAAGATAAACACTTGTTAATAAGATGCATAACAGAAGAATAATAGATTTGCTCGGTTTTTTCATGATACTATAAATTTGTTGAATTGTCCCGAAAAAGCTTGCTTTTTCGAGGATCCTCGAATCGAAGATTCGGGATTGAATTGTTTAACTGTTGAATCGAAATTAAGGTTGAATAATTAATTAACAAATATAGGCCAGGTATCAGAAATATCATATGTTGGGAAACATTTTCCATGGAATACTGAGGTTATTGGTTATTGGAGTAAAAGGTTATTGGGTCCAAATCATTATTCCATCAATCCATTATTGAGTCCCCTCCGAAAAGTCAAAAACAATTATTCGACCCCAATCCTGGGATGTTATATCAGGTTTGTATTGCATCTACAATTATTTGACCCCTATCTTTGTGCCATATGGCTCAAAGATAGATTTTAAATATATTTGTTCATTGACGTATTGTTTTATATTGTTAGTGTCGCTTCTCTCCAACGGGAGCCTCCTTGAATGTAGGTGGCAATCTCTATTTTATTCACTTTATTATATTGATATGATTAATAATTCTTCACTTCAAAAATGGTCTCGCCTTGAAACAAAGAGCCTGGACAATCAATTCCTTAATGATATTATTGATGGTTTGGGTTGCTCTTCTTTTGAGGCAAAAGCGGTATTGGATACCGTTCATAAGGTGTATGGTGATTTTTTTGATTGTTCTCAGGAACTGGCTCCAGGCAAAGCGAAATTCATTGTTATATCTACTGAAGATTCGCCTTCCACGAAATTAACAGAGGCAACTAAAGTCAGCGTTACTTTGACCATTAATGATGACACGGAAGATCTTCCCATAAAAGAGAAGGAAGGAGTTGTTGCCCTCAGGCAACATCGACTGAGCCGCATCTGTAACGAAGCATTTATGCAAGGGGGTCTTCTTACGGTTGAAGATATTGCCAACCGCATATTCTGCTGCGGAGAGAGAACCATTGTGCGTGACTTAAAAGATTTAAGGGAACAAAATATTTTTATTCCTCTTCGTTCCACCATAAAGGATATGGGTCGGACTCTATCGCACCGTTCCCTGATTGTCAGGGAGTGGGTCAAGGGAAGTGAATATACTGAGATTGCTCGCAAAACCAATCACAGCATAAAAGCGATAACCAACTATGTTGGCAAGTTCAAACAGGTAGTGGCACTTATGAATGACGGATATGATGTACACACCATAGCTTTTCTGACCAAAATATCAAAACGTTTGGCAGAAGAGTACATCGATATCAAAGCTCACTCGACTATCGTCCCTTCCCGTAAACACGAACTTGAAAATTTATTAAAAAAAAGAATATCAAACGAATAGAAAAATATGATATGTTACCAATTTCACAGAATTCAAAACATTATAGTTCAGCCCATAAAC
>JBNGDW010000122.1:2663-3697 GCA_049975325.1 Cloacimonadia bacterium
TAAAACCAGTTATCGAGAACTTTTTCAAAACGGAGTTCACCAAAACTTTTGGACCAAATGTCCGCAGCTTTATTGCTGATGAGCTGATAAAAATTTTTCAGGCAAATAACAGGGACATCAACTCCATAAAGCCGGGACAAGTACTTTGGAATGCAATCCATAAAGATACCAGGGCCGACTCTCACAAAATGAAACTTGTTCCGGTCGTCCTTACTTTAGTTAGTGATGATGATATTTCTAAACTTGAAAAAGGCTTAAAAGTATCGGACCACAAACAGAACGTAGTTGCCCGGTTATTGAAAGAAGCCTACTCACAAGGGGCACTGCTTTCTATGAGAGATGTAGGTTTGTTACTGGGAATAACTAATCCTAATGCCTCTTACATTAGGAAAAAATATGAGAAAAAACATAATGTTAATTTGCCACATCCTGGTAATTTGCAGGATATGGGGACATGTATGACGCACAAATATCAAATCATCTACAAGTGCGTGGTCGAAAAAAAAGACCCGGTGGTTGCCGCAAAAGAAACGAACCATACCATAATGGCTGTTGACCGTTATCTCAAAGATTTCAATCGCGTAAAGACCTTATACCTTGATGATAAGGACGAAAATTACATTCATCTTGTCACCAAGCTATCTTTAAACTTGATTGCTCAATATGTTAACATTATAAACCAATATGTCAAAGAACTTAATATTGCTATTTAAACTAAAAATTATTTAACAAAAAAAATGCAATTTTTCTTGTTTAGCCATATTGCTTTATCTAACGGGGCCATTTCATAACAATACCTGCCCTATTTTGATTTCATTTTTTTATTGGTTGGTTATATCGTTATTCTTTCAAAACTTTTCACTAATATCTTAAAACTCATAATTCATAACTCATAACTCATAATTCATAATTTCTCTGATTCTAATTTTCCAAGCTTCCAGCCTTCACTCAATCCCTACCACTATTCTTTCATTTCTCAAGTTTATCAATCCGGGGAATGAATAAATAATCAATTTTTATCATCTTTGTATATC
>JBNGDW010000123.1:0-360 GCA_049975325.1 Cloacimonadia bacterium
GGCTTGCTGGTAAACGCGAACCCCCAGTCTGTAACTTCAATAAATCAGTGCCTGAACCGTCAGCACCCAAATAATTACTAAGGATGCCCGATCCGCATTTACTCTGTCTTAATACAACTGCGCCTGCTCCATCTCCAAATAAGACACAGGTGTTTCTATCCTGCCAATCTATAATTCTAGAGAGTGCTTCTGCACCTATTAAAAGAACAGTTCTATAAACGCCGTTTTTGATGTAAGCATCAGCTATAGATAATCCATAGATAAAACCTGAACAGGCGGCTGAAATGTCAAAAGACGCCGTTTTTTCTGCCCCTATGTTTTTCTGGACAAAGCAAGCAGTAGAAGGAAACAACATATCAG
>JBNGDW010000123.1:370-3630 GCA_049975325.1 Cloacimonadia bacterium
GATGTCGCCTCATTATCATCAGCAATCCTTCGTTCCCTGATCCCTGTTCTGGTTCTTATCCATTCATCAGTGGTATCAACCATCTTTTCCAAATCAAAATTAGTTAAAACCTTTTTAGGAACGTAAAAACCCGTGCCTGCAATTCTGACTGATCTGAATCTTGTTTCCACTGGATTATCTTCTATTTGAGAGCGTTCAATAATACAGATTTCAGATTTTGATCACCGGGCTAACTTTCCCAGTAGTCTTATATTCAAAGATTATATCTTGAGTCAAGACAATATCATGCTCTATGACATGCATTGTGACGTTGTCAATACCCATATAGGTATTCGTATATTCCATGCGATAACGATTTTCTTTGACTAATCCGTATCCTCGTTCTATGGACGTACGAAAAGGCTTTAATCTCTTGTAGATAATAGTAGCTGGAGTAGCAGGCCCATATTTCCGATAGCTTTTTTTGAAATGGGTATAAAAAGGGCTCCTCGCTATTTCGTGTGGGTAACTGATTGAAAAAATATTTTCGGACTCATAAAATGTCTTATTATGAAAGACAAAGAACTTTTTCAAAAGGCTATAGGTTTGGGTCCATGGTTTGTGGTCTCCTATGAATTTAATCCGGATGAAGGGCGCCTCGATATTGAGCTTGACTTCCCTCCTGGCAGCACCTTCGCTTGTCCCGAATGCAACGCAGAAGGCTGTAAAGTCTATGACACGGAGAAGAAGAGCTGGCGTCATTTGAACTTTTTTCAATATGAAGCTTATCTTCATGCCAGGGTGCCCAGGGTTGATTGCAAGAAGTGTGGTGTGAAACTCGTAAAGGTTCCTTGGGCCCGTCCTGGAAGTGGTTTTACCTTGCTGTTTGAAGCCATGGTGATGATTCTAGCCAGGGAAATGCCTGTTAGAGCGGTGAGCAAGATCGTCAAAGAACATGATACACGTTTATGGAGAATTCTTGATCATTATGTAGAGGAGGCCCGGAGAGAGGCCGATTGTTCCTCTCTCACAGAAGTAGGTGTTGATGAAACCTCTAGGAAGCGTGGACATAATTATGTCACTCTATTTGTGGACCTTGAAGAGCCAAGAACCCTTTTTGTTACGGAAGGTAAGGATGCCTCTACACTGAGCCGATTTAAAGAGGATTTGGAGTCCCATAAAGGGGATCGGAAAGCCATTGAAGAGATCTGTTGTGACATGGCACCAGCCTTTATTGCGGGTGTAGAGGAGAACTTCCCTAATGCCCAGATCACCTTTGATAAATTCCATGTCCTGAAGGTTCTCAATGAGGCTGTGGATAAAGTTCGCCGGGAAGAACAAGGTCTTATTCCCGAGTTGAAAAAGACTCGATACATCTGGCTAAAAAACCCTAAAAATCTCAAGCAAAGAGAAGTCTCCGTGCTTGAAGCGCTTCAGCTTAAAAAACTCAATCTCAAGACCATGAGGGCTTATCATATTCGTCTCAACTTTCAGGAGCTATGGAACCAAACGGCTGAGGATGCTGAGCGATTCTTGAAGAAATGGTATTTTTGGGCTACACACAGCCGTCTTGAACCCATCAAAGAAGCCGCCTACACCATAAAGCGGCACTGGACTGGAATACTGAGATGGTTCAAATCAAAAATCAATAATGGCATCCTGGAGGCCATCAATAGTCTAGTTCAGGCAGCTAAAGCTCGGGCAAGAGGATATCGCACAACTAAGAACCTCATTACCATGATCTACCTCATCTCCGGAAAACTTCATTTCAATCTACCCACATGAAATAGCGAGGAGCCTAATTTTTGAAGGGAAAAAAATGGAACAAAAGCAAGAAAGAGACTGGGGAATGTTCTGCCACCTGGCAGCACTAGCCGGATTTGTGATTCCTTTTGGCAATGTTATCGGCCCATTGATCATCTGGCTTATCAAAAAGGACGAATCTGAATTTGTCAATGATCAGGGTAAAGAGAGTCTGAATTTCCAAATATCCATCACTATCTACGCCATTATCGCGGCTTTGCTCATACTGGTGGTCATCGGAATTTTTCTGTTGATAGGAATCGGCATTTTGACCATTGTGTTTGTGATTGTGGCTGCGGTTAAAGCCAACAGCGGCGAGAAATACCGTTATCCTTTAACCATAAGATTCATCTCCTAAACCAGAAATTCAGGTACGGCATAGGTAAAAAACAGGGGAAGCATTTCCAAAACCGTGAGACACGTGATGCACAATATTTATTAAGGGGAGAGGGTAAGGGATGAGGAATCCCCTGTGAGGGCGGAGCGGGCATGGTTCCTCTTTAGAGGGGAGCGAAGCCCGAACCGGGAGAGAGATTCCTCGCCGGGGAATCGAACGGGTGATGAATCCCTTGCCCTTCCCCTTATCAGTCAAATAAACTCTATCGCGGTTTTAGAAAGGCTTACATCCGTGCTGCTGTGATTGAAATCATATACCCATTGTGATATTCTTTTTTTGGAGAAAAAAACTGATGAAAGAAAAAGAAATAAAAGAAATATTATTGAAAAGCAACAATGATTTTAGAAAAGCTGTAGAGCTTCACCGAGAATGTGAAAAAAAGCTGGATGATTTAAAGAAAAAGTCATGCCTTTCGACTGAAGAAGAAATTAAGGAGAGGGAATTAAAGAAGAAAAAACTTTCCTTAAAAGATAAAATGTACAGGATGATTTCAGAATACAAAAATTCTCTTTAATAAAAATAATGTCTGTAAAATACAAGCCAAGAATCGCTCTTGTTGGGACTGATTCAATATGGGGAAAGGAAATGATGGCTGTCCTTGCCAGGAAGGAGTTTCCTCTAAAAAAGGCTGAGTTTTTTGATCCAAATGTCAAGGAAGAATTCAGCAAGTTGACTCAGTTTAAAGGCGAACCCAGGGTGGTCAACGCGCTCAAAGATGCTTTTCTGGACAAAGTGGATTTGGTCTTTTTAGCGAGTGAAAAAAAGATAAACAGCCGAATCGGAATTAAGGCTGAGAAGAAAAAGGTTTTTGCTGTTGACTTGAGTGGAGCTTTTTGGGAGCAGGAAGAAGTCCCTGTAGTGGTGAGCGGAATAAATGATGACGTGCTTTCAGAATCTGACCGCCATTTAGTGGCGAATCCCCATCCTGTCACCATTATGCTGTCTCATATACTGAAAGAAGCTGCTCAAAAATTCGGGGTCAAAAAAACAGTGGCTTTCATTCTCCAGCCGGTCTCTGCTTTTGGAAAACCAGGAGTCGAGGAGCTGGGGCACCATCAGCAGGCGCAGGGTGTGGCCGGTG
>JBNGDW010000124.1:0-3426 GCA_049975325.1 Cloacimonadia bacterium
ATCTCGGACCAATGTCTGATAACTTCAAATCCTGCAAGATGCATCATATTAGTAATATCTTCAACCGTAAGCCAGTTCTGAGCCAGAATAGGTGACGCAAGCTGCAGATGCTGAGCACATTTCAGAGGAAGTTCCCACACCTGGCTATAGAGATTGAGGATAATACGAGTCTGAGGTGTGCAAAGCTTCTGTATCTGCTGAAATACAGTCTGGACATCCCAAAGATCATTGACCAGGTCTGAAAGGATTATCACATCGAATTTCTCGTCCAGATCTAACTCGTGAGCATCACAACAGATAAATCGAAGGTCAGGATATTTTTGTCTGGCACGGCTAATCATTTCTACCGAAAAATCTATCCCGACTCCGACACTGGGTTCCAGAGATGCAAGAAGATCTCCTTTTCCACAACCGACCTCAAGGATACGTTGATCCGGTACAATGAGAAATTGATAAATCTCTGAAATCCTCTTGTGATAATAACCTCCCAAGGACTTCCATGAATCCATCTTTCCGGCAAGAGAGTTCCAATGATTCTGACGTTCTTCTTTATAGTGTAAAGCCGAACTCTTTGCTTTACCTTGTAAACCGATACATCCTTCCATACAATCTCCGTATACATTATTCTCAAAATTATGATTCAACTCTTTATTCAAGATTCATAAAAATCAAAAATTTCTTGTGACTGATTATTAGGTATAGAACCTTTTAATACACTCAACAACACGGGCTACATCTTCATCGCTCATCTCGTAATACATGGGGAGTCTCAACAACCTGTTGCTCAGGTCATTCGTTACTTCCATGCCCTGGCTCGTCCGGCAATATTTCTTCCCGGCAGGTGAAGAATGGAGCGGTACATAATGAAACACAGCCAGGATACCCCGCTTCCTCAGGTGGTCCATCATGCGCGTCCGTTCATCCAATGACCGGGCAATGATATAGAACATATGACCGTTACTTGCACATTCACTCTCCACATATGGTAGACGGAGCTTGCCTTCATCCTCAAGAGGGCGCAAGAGACTATAGTACCTTTCAAAAATTCTCCTTCTGGCTGCGATGATTACACTTGCATTCTCCATCTGAGCATACAGGAAAGCGCCGATCAGTTCGCTCGGTAGATACGAAGAACCGATATCAACCCATGTATATTTATCCACCTCTCCCCTGAAAAAACGTGACCGGTTTGTCCCCTTCTCCCTGATGATCTCTGCTCGTTCAATAAACCTTCTATCATTTATCAGCAAGGCCCCGCCTTCCCCGCTGATAATATTCTTTGTCTCATGAAAACTCAGACATCCAAAGTGACCGATGGTACCGAGAAACTTACCCTTATACGATGAGAATAATGCCTGGGCTGCATCTTCTACGACAAACAAACCATGTGTTTGTGCGATATGCATGATCGCATCCAAATCGCAGGGAACTCCTGCATAGTGTACAGGGACTATGGCTTTTGTTTTCGGAGTTATTGCCTGTTAAATCTTCTTGTCATCCAGATTGAGATTGTCTGGTCGGATATCGACAAATACCGGCACAGCGCCACGCAAAACAAAGGCATTGGCCGTGGACACAAAGGTAAAGGAGGGCATAATGACCTCATCTCCGCTGCCGATGTCGCATAGTATGGCAGCCATCTCGAGTGCCGCGGTGCATGAGTGAGTAAGCAGTGCATTGGCACATCCCAACCGTTTTTCCAGCCACGCATGGCACTGCTTCGTGTAGGGACCGTCACCGGCAAGATGCCCATTTATGACAGCCTGAGCTATGTTATACAGTTCCTTACCCGCAATAAAAGGCTTATTGAAAGGTAATTTATTCTTTAACATCCTCCAAATCTCCCCCCATTAAATTAGATATCTACCAAGATATAATATGTTCATCTCTTTCTGAACCTACATAACTTGCTAATCTCGTTCACTTTATAAAAACACTATTACAGGTAGTTATTTCTGTTTTTTTTCAAGAGCTTGTAACATTATAGAAAATTAATCCTTTTCTGTTCTTTGTTGTATAATTATACTTTGGAATCAATTTTATACTCTTCCCTGGCATTCTATGAGATAAATAGGATTCCAACAACCCCTTGTCCTTCAAGCTGTTATCATCATTGTTCATTTTGTGCATTATGAGAATATTTTTATTATTTATTATCCAATCTAACAAATCATTTCCATCTCTTATTCCTATTTCACCCAGTGCATTTTCATAATGTGGGGTATTAATAACCCACCCAGATGGAATTATTTTTATATTACTAAATACACATGTATTACGAAATGGATGCATATTATATATACCTGTTCTTGCCGGATCAAACGGGATTATAATAGTTTCAGAAAAAACATCATCTATTGAAATTGCTGTAAGAACAGCGTTGAGATATTTCTGATACATGAAATGTGAATTAATAATATTAACGAACCTTATAATAGATTTTCCTACAAAAAGAAGTACGCAAGCCATTACAGCTATAGTGATTATCTTTTTGTATTTATTCTTTTTATCAATTTTATATATTACTTCTTTATTAGTTAACTGCCCCCCCATGTTATCACCCAACACGTATATGAAACTGAAATAATAAGTGAATATTGGCCAAGAAATTCGTTCAGGAAATCGATAACCCATAAATGCCAGAACCATTACAGTCATAAGAACAACAGATCCAATTATTTTGAAAAGTTGCTTTTTATTGATCTTAAAAACTTTATCGATATGATATAGTATCATGCAACCAATCGATAATAATGTGACAACAATAATATTAGAATCGTTAGTAAATGAATTATAGATTCGAAGGAAGGTATCTCTCAGTAAAATTATCGTATTATACCCGTATTTATTTTCTTCTAAGAAAACATCCAAATTATGACTATTGAAGGTCTTGCTGTCATATAAAAACCAACATTTTCTAAAAATATAATAATCATCTGGAGTCCACCCTGCTTTTATACAGGCTTTCTGTGTAAAATCGCCGTAAACGTCCCCCTTGTATGTGTCATGAAACTCGCTACGCAGCTTATTATATTCCTTGAATGAAGAATACTGTGAACTCTCCAAGTATATCAGTGCACCATTACCCACTAATATAAGAGTGATGAAAAATATAATTTTTATATATTTTTTATTTATCTTCTTGCTAAGAAAAAATAGTATAGGAAAACCCATCACGATAAAAATAACAATCAACTCCCATCTGAGCAGAAATGATAAAAGAAAACATAATGAGAGTATTACAATATAGTTATCTATTTTAATTGGGAAGTCTCTACGCACTAATAATTCTAATATGCATAATAATACTGCTACATTCATAAGTATCGTCGCTGATGTGAAAGAAATAAAGGAGCTATTAAGAAAAATAAGAACTCAAGTTTCGCACCCCTATTAGAGGGTTTTAGGGGTGAAAAGTCAATAAAA
>JBNGDW010000125.1:0-3340 GCA_049975325.1 Cloacimonadia bacterium
ATATGGCGCAATCACCTTCTTGGATTATCGATGATGTTGAATGGAGATATTCAAAAGTTTTACTCCTTAACCCTTTACCCCCAAGGGAATGAGCATTTTGTAAAAGCAATCCCCGTCTATAAATCCTTTTTGCAGGAAAATAAAAAAAAGTATGTAGAAGGAATTACTTATGAACAATTCATAGGAGCAATTAATGGCGATGATAAGCTTATAAAATGGAGAGACTATTTATCTCGAAGATATATTGTTTCTTGAACTGTTGAATAACATTTACCTGGGATTAAAAAAATCTGGCTAATCACAAATTACGAAAACTAAACTTCTTTTGACAAACCACCAGACTTTGGATAAGAATAATCAACACCAACCTAATCAATATCGTTCTAGATAATATATTCAGGTTTTAGCATAATAAAAGGGCAGATGTAGTTATGAGTTACATGTAAATCTTCTAGGGACTGAGCTAAATATCTTTGATGATATGTGAGTTTACATGTTCCATAAACCTTTACTCAAATATCCTCCCATTATTTATTTGAGTTGATTAATCCGTATTCAACTGGACTCACTCGGCGATGTGCAAGTTTTGTATCCTGACGGGTTTCCCTCAAATATCTCTGCAAGACCGTAATTCCCTTGTGTCCCATCAATTTAGCCAGCGTGAAGATATCCGTACCATTGCGCAGCATTGCAATGGCAATCGCCCGTCAAAAGTCGTCAATGTCAAGTGGTGTGCCTGTGCTAGCTAGTCGCAGGCTATCAAAATAATTTGCCCCCATGTTCACTTTGGACTATAGTCCCTCAATATATAAGCAACTTCAACTCACACAGGGTGATTTTGAGGTGAAATGTTTTTCGGATTCCACGGGTGTAGAGTGGCATTTACGTCACAAAACGTAATATAGGATACGCATAATATAAATATTTAGATAAGCAATGAATAAAGAAATAATTGCTTGCACGGGAGTATAGCAAATCTTCAACAACCGCCTTAATATTTCTTATTTTCCTTATATTCGGGTAATTTATACTCATTTTTGGGTTGATACTCCTCATTATTATCTTTTTCCTCAATAATAAGGAAAGGTATTAATAGTTTCCCAGGTAGAGTAGGGGAAACCAATTATCGGGTATCTGCTGAAAAATGCTCATTTTCCCTCACTGAGACACTACTTCAATGAAGTGTACCTGTACAATGGTCATACTTCATTAAGGTTTCTAATAATGACCCTGATAAGAGTAACAACATCAACAACTATCCATACTATCCCGAATGGTAACACTAGCCACCCCACTTTTAACACCTTCCTGAAAAGGTATAGAAACGGCTGAAGATTCTGCTTCTACCCAGTATATAAAATTTAGTTGTAATTGTTCACGTACCTCTTTGAGTGTGGTTTGTGTATGTTCCATGTTCTCTACATTCTCACAGGGCTTAAAAGCAGGCACGGCTGCATCGAAAATGTCTTGTGCTTGTATAAGGGATAAGAGTGGCATATCGTGATTAATAGCCATTATAAACCTCCTTTCTTATTATTGTTGTCGGACAATTCTTCTAGGATGGCTTTAATGATAATAACTAACTCATATATAAGCCATACTAGACCAAAGATGAGCACTAGCCATCCCATCGTTTCCTAACTCCTTCCTGGCTCCCTAGAGACAACATGCCCTCAGGGAACCAATATGTCGCCTTGAGGCAACAGCGAATCCAGCTCAAAAACTACTCAACGTCAACGGGGATGTCCCAGACATAACCCAGGTCAGCACTCGCGCACACACGTGCCCGCACGAAGTCATCCTCGTTCCAGGCGTAGGGATACCGATTGCCATATTTATCAATGCCGTAAATCGTACAGGGAGGCAAGTTTGTAATGTCAACCTTCTCACCTTTAGTAGTTTCAACAACGATTTTGCGTGAGTGATAATTAATATCTCTAATTATTTTGCTTAATTTAAGACTATCATCTTCTACTGTGATATCATGCCCCAGGTGTTTTAAGTAGTCTAAATCATAAGATATATCCACAACACCTTCTAATTCTTTGAACTTCTCAGCAAATCTAAGGACAGAAGAGTAAGTACCGTCCCAAATAAATAAGGTTCTGTTTTCTCTTTCTCTATCGACATAGATATTCGTAGGAACACGTAATTTACTAAGGTCTAATAAACTACCATCTTCTTTATTTATCATATAATAACCACGAGATAAACTAAAATGACTGATTTCCATTTGACTTGTTGGCCCAGTGATGAATCCAATATGATTTCCGAATGGGTTTTCAAATACTCGATTATTTTTAGTGAAATTTAGATTATTTTGGATGATTGAATATTCCCAATTATTGAAGTTTTTATTTATCGAGATATCAAAATATTCTTTTGCCGAAAATGATTCAGAGAGTTTTGTTCGTTTCTTAATTACCATCCATTCTCCCTTATACACTTTATTAACTTGATACGTGTTATTGTTGGGATTTATGATAATCACATAAAAATTATTTGCGTCTTCATAT
This sequence comes from Cloacimonadia bacterium, assembly GCA_049975325.1. Taxonomy (GTDB): domain Bacteria; phylum Cloacimonadota; class Cloacimonadia; order JGIOTU-2; family JBNGDW01; genus JBNGDW01. The sequence continues at coordinate 2,517 of JBNGDW010000125.1, forward strand.
CCCCAAATCAGACCAAACCATGAATCCGTGCTAGACTCTTTTCCACACATGGTAACTGAGAGATTATGGATTGGATATTGGGCAATATCTATTATTTCATCGACTTTTGGTACATAAATTGAGTAGTCTTCTTCTTGAAGGTTTTCAAACAAAGCCTTATTTCCTTTGAATTGAAATACTATGTTTTCATTATCGACAATCCGCCAATGTTTTTTGTTGGAACAAAAATCCTCGACAAAACGTAAATTAACCATTATTTCACCTTTCTAATGTTCAATTTGATATAGGCTGTCAGGTAATTCTTCTAAAAACCTTGAGATGTCTTGACTCATCATTCTTCCATAAGGATTTGGTGATGATGCATAAGTGGTTAAGAATAACTCCTCTTTGGCTCTTGTTACAGCCACATAAAAAAGACGTCTTTCTTCTTCATCGGTCCCTGTTTGTTTGATGGTGAGTTGACTTGGGAACCAATAATCAACCAAACCAATAATAAATACGACATGCCATTCTAAGCCCTTGGCACTGTGCACTGTTGATAAATTAATCGGATGAAAGTCAGGGGGATGTTGTTCCTCTTGAAATTGTTGCAATGACAAGGTATTGATAAAGTCAGGTAAAGACGAATAATCTGAGGCAATATCTGTAAGAATGATAAAATCTGCCTCGACTTCTTCCCAAGTATTTTGGTATTTCTCTTTAAGGAAGCCATGAAGAATTTCAATGGCATGTAAGACAATATCTGATACAACATCAGAATTATCAGCATAAACGGATAATTCCCGTAGAAGAGCATAAAAATTACCCAAGGAGCTTATATCATC
>JBNGDW010000126.1:0-3215 GCA_049975325.1 Cloacimonadia bacterium
TGATTATGAAAGGTATAATTTTAATTTAAACGGGGATTTGAAAATTAATGATAAGTTAAGTGCTTTTGGGCATGCCATGTATGCTCGTGCCATTGATAATAGTGTCCCAAGTATTAGTACTACGTTTGCAAGATATATTACAGCACCGCCAACAACCAAATATAAATTTGAAGATGGGACACTTGCCGGGGGGATAAAATGGAATGAAGCAAACCCAGAATATGCATTGAATCTTTATGAAAGAGAAACTGCTACTGATGATTTGACACTATCTACAGGTTTTCACTGGAATATTTTACCGGGCCTTTCTTTTGATCCACAACTGTCTATTCATAGTATAAGTAGAGCTTTTAATTCCTTTCTGCCAGCATATCAAAATGGTCCAGGTAATATAAACACAACTCGGAGTTCGGTGGGGTCTAATTATAATCGTCGTAGCACACAGGCAGATGCAGTTTTTTCATATACTAAAGAATTTGGGTCATCTCACAACCTGAATGCTGTTGCGGGGTCTTCTTTTATAAAAAGAAGAATATCCAATTTATATGCCAGCGGGCAGGGGGCTGCTACCGATTTAATTCCAACGCTGAATGCATCAGCCGAGCCTGTAAGTGTTAGTAGTAGTATCACAGATCTTTCATTGTTGGGATATTTTGCAAGAGTCAATTATAATTATGATTACAAATACCTTTTCACTTTTAATATGAGATATGATGGTGCGTCTAATTTAGGTGAAAATTATAAATGGGGATTTTTCCCAGGAGTATCAGTGGGTTGGAATGTAAGTAATGAAGATTTTTGGAGCGTTTTACCAACAGATTTGGTTCACTTGAAACTTAGAACAAGTTATGGAATAAATGGTAATATAAGCAGACTTGGTGATTTTACAGCGCAGGGACAATATAGTATAGGACAACCATATTTTCACGAATCATCTATTATAAATACTGTTTTGCCTAATCAGAATTTGCAGTGGGAAGAGTCTAAGACGTTTGATATAGGAGCGGATATAGGACTATTTAATAACAGAATTAATTTTCTTGCTGACTATTATATAAAAACTACCTATAATTTAATTACCAATTTAGCCCTGCCTCCATCTACAGGTTTTGGAAGTATTTTAACTAATTTGGGGACATTAGAAAACAAAGGGTTTGAATTGGAATTAAATGCTCAAATTTTACCTAGTACATCAGAATTTCAATGGAATGTTGCTCTTAATGTCGCATATGTAAAGAATAAAATTCTTAAACTTCCGGAAAATGGAACTGAAAATAATCGTGTTGGAGGTTATTATGTGTGGGATGCTAACATCAATGATTACGCATGGAAGGGCGGTTTACAGGAAGGTGGAACCATGGGTGACATGTATGGTTATCATGCATCTGGAATTTTTGCAACCGATGCAGAGGCTCAGGCAGATGGGGTACCTGTTGATATGATTAAAACTACTAGTCATAGACTAAATTATGGTGGAGATGTTAATTGGCAAGACACAGATGGTAACGGTGTCATCGATTCCAGAGACAAAGTTTATCTTGGAAATATTTATCCGGACTGGACAGGTGGCTTTACCAGTTCTTTTAGTTATAAGGGCTTCGATTTATCTGCTCGTTTTGATTTTATGACAGGGCATTCCATATGGAATTATTTAGGAGGATTTTTGGATGGAGGTTGGAAGCTTAATATGAATATGCAACAATCTATGGTAGATGAGGCATGGAGAGAGGATGGAGATATTGCCACAAAACCAAGGTATGGATGGGATTCCACCAGAAAACAATGGAATATAGCCGGGATTAATGATAATCTCAGGAGGAGTGATCTCTATACCGTTCCTGGAGATTACTTGTCAGTAAGAGAAGTGACTTTAAGCTATAATTTATCTTCAGATATTCTGGATAAAATTAAGGTAAGTAATGTACGGTTATATCTCACAGGCAATAATCTTTATTATTTTACGAATTATACAGGACAAAATCCTGAAGAAGGAGGGAGAGATTATGGACGATATCCTGTTCCGAAGAATTATACATTTGGCTTAAATGTTTCATTTTAAATAAAAACACAAAATCATGAAAAATAGATATAAATTTATATTGTACTTATTCGTAGTTACATTTATTACTTCTTGCTCAGATGTTCTTGATGTTGAGCCAACAAGTATAATTGGTGTCAGTTCTTTTTGGCAAGATGAGGCTTCTGCCAAAGGAGCACTGGCTGGCTCGTATACTTTATTGAGAGATATTACTCGTAAAGACTTATTTGTCTTTGGTGAAGCTAGAAGTGAAGTGCTTAGTTTAGGGATAGTTGGAGAAGGAGGTTGGAGCAAATATTATGATAATACTTTATCAGCCGATAATGCGGGACCTTCATGGAAAAATTTTTATGCACTAGTAAATAGTACTAATTTAATATTAAAGTATGTTCCAGATATTGATTTTGCATCAGAGTCTGATAAAAATAATATTTTAGCGCAGGCCTATACCATGCGCGCATTTGCCTATTTTACTATGACAAAAATTTGGGGCGATCTTGTTGTACATACTGATCCTATTGAGTCTTCTGCTGCGGAAGTCACTCAGAAAGAGAGAGTTTCGCAGGAAGATATATTTAGTTTAATTAAAGCGGATTTGGAAATGGCCCTTCAACTTTTTCCCAATAATGATTTTCCTGAAGGCAGAAATATTTGGTCAAAGGCGGCAGCAAATGCTTTGAAAGGAGATGTATATTTATGGACTGGAAAAAAGCTAAATGGGGGAGCATCTGATTTCAGCATAGCATTAAGCGCATTCAATGATGTTGAAAGTAGTGGTCAGGTAAGATTGTTGGCAGATTATGCCAGTGTACATGATTTTGCCAACAAAGGTAATGATGAAATAATAATGGCTTCAAGATATGATGAATTCGAATCTTCTGAGAATTATTTTCTAGAAATGCATATAATTGCGACTTCTATTCCTCAGAATATTGATCAGGCAGCCAAAGATGCGATTGGAAATTTAGCTACGGGTTCAAATAATATTATAATCCCTTCGAAGCTAGTCCGTGATCAATTTACATTGGATGACACAAGGAGAGATGCTACGTTTTTCGAAATAATAGACACTGACGGTAAGTATTTAACTACGATAACTCAAAAATGTATGGGGGTGGAAGATGCCAGTACACGAAAATTTTTAAGCGATATCGTACTTTACAGATATGCAGATATT
>JBNGDW010000127.1:0-3174 GCA_049975325.1 Cloacimonadia bacterium
AAGAAGTGAATGAAGAAAGGATAACCGATGAGCAGATTTTAGGGATTCTCTCTGAAGACCTATATGCACAATCCTGGCAGGAAGAAACCTTTAAACAGCTGCAAAGGATAAAAAGGAATTATCACAATTTTCTTACCGAACATAATCTTACTGATATGATTTTCGTGGCAAAAAATGAGAATCTTACTTTTGTATCCATACAGAACTTTGAGCGTATCGTAATTGTAAATCAGTTTTATTTTACCGGGCTTGAGCATAATATCTTGAATCAATTTGAAAAGGAAGTTGTCATCTATTCGCAAATGCCAGAAAGTCACAGGAACAAGGATAATCTTTCAGTTGCAGCTGATATCAGTCCCAAAGACATAGAAGATAGCAAGATGCAGAATATCACAGTGGTGCAGACGACCGATCCATTTTCTATGATTTCCGAACTCTTCTCTATGCTTTCTGAAAGCCAAATTTCTACAATTGTAGATTTCCACTTCCAGGCACAGCCCTATGCTTCATTCTTCTCTGCCGAACATTTTCCAACTAACAGCCAAGTTGATTTTTCAAACACCTCTATCTATCTATTTTTTGAGCATTGTCACACACTGCTATCTTCATTTATAATTTCAAAAGAGTCTTCCGCACCATTAATCCCCATCCAGACTCTCCTTGATGCAGTTTCATCAAAGGATTTTATATCCTATTTTCTTGGAGAACAGGCAGATGAAGCTCTCCAGCGGCGGCTCCAGGCGTATACTTTTGAACTCATTGGTGATGATTATCAATATATTGACATTGATGGAAGTTTTTTTGAGCTGCACGAGACTCCGCAGGGGGTAAGAGATGTTTTTACAAGGATGTTCACCCTGATGAAGCGATTTCTGACTGTCAAAACCATAGACGATCTTGTAGAAATAATTGATGAACCGGGGGGCATTCAAATTTCAACATTACTTTCCAAAACAGAGGAAGAATATTCCAATATCAAGGAAGTTTTTTACACAAGATTGGGCAACTTTGCTGCTTTGGAAAAAGTAGGAGTGATTTCAGACTGGGAAGATTTTTTTTCAACTAAGTCAAGACAAAATAAGGATATTACTGTTTCAGCAGGGATTCTGAGACTTTTTATAGAGTATCTGAAACCCCATAAAATCACTTTTTCTATTAATTCCGCAGACTCGCGTAGGATAACTACACTTGAAGATACTCGCAATCTAGAGTATAAAAATATAGCTGTTCTGAATGTTATAGAGGGGATACTTCCACCTGTCCGGCGTACACCCTTCCTTTTATCAGAGAATCAGCGTAAGCAACTGGGACTAAAGACATATGAGGATATTAAACGCCGGGACAAATATTATTTTTTCCGACTTCTTGCCCAATCTACCCATCCTATTCTCTTTACCTACAGAAATCAGGATAAGGATATTGAAAGAAGTTCTTACATAGAAGAGTTACTTCTTGGTTTACCAGGTAAAGTGAAGATAGAACCTGCTAATGGAGAGTGCTTCACAGCTTCCTATATCGATAGGTACAAAAATTTTCTACATCCCACCTCACCTTTTGTTTTCCCTAATACCAAACTACCAGAGCGGGAAGATTTTTATGCCATTCCATTTGATATGCAATCTGATTTCCCGCAGCACCAGATTGTAGCAACTTATTATGACTGGCAAGTTCTTGAGGCTGATCCGTTTATGTTCTATTTGCAAAATGTGATGGAAATCAAGCCAAGGCAGATAGAGGTGATCCAGGATTTCTCAGAAAAGTTTATAGGAATTATTGCACATGATATTTTTGCATGGATATGGAAGCATCTGATTGAAGTATATCATGGGAATCGTATTCATCACAATTTTTTATACACTGCCAAAAATTATGTAGATAAGGCTTTTCACTCAGTAACCCAGCAAAGAAAAGATATTTACTATAAGACACCACATAATTATTCTAGATACTATTTTAATGAAATTTTTGCCCCTATCTTAAAGGAAGGCATACGAAATTTTTATCTTGAACTTCATAATAATTTGCAGTTGTCAGATAAAAAAATATTACTATTACCAGAAAGAGAGGAGTCTATACAAAGGGAATTTTTTAGGCTGCAGAGTAATCTCGTTGTTTATCTTAAAGGAAGAGCCGATCTGCGAATTGAGACTGATCATAAAAAATATATTTTTGATTATAAGACAGGCTCTTCCAAGGATAAGAAAAAATATGAGACCCAACTCCTTATTTATGCACTCTTATATTATCTTCTAGATAATCCTAAGGAGGCAGAGGAAATAATCGGGATGCTGTATTTTGTTACCGAACAGAAACTGCATAAAGTTATGCCAGAATCTCTTCAAACAGAGATTGAGAAATTCAAGCAAGCACTTACGAGTCGCCTAACAGCGGTTGAGAAAGAAGGATATACTGTCACAGACCAAAGTGATAATATTGATATTACCCGAAAGGACCTTTTTGAAACGCGATTAAGGAATAAATGGCAATGAAGAGGGTTATAAAAGCGAGTGCCGGTACTGGAAAAACATACCGACTTTCTCTGGAGTTTATTAACATCCTTCTCCAATATAAAGAACAAGGTATTTCCTTTGATGAGATTTTGGTAATTACCTTTACAAGAAAGGCAACGGCTGAAATTAGAGAACGTATATTTTCACATCTCCAAAAAATTGTAAATGGAGAAAAAGACTCCGACAAGTTAATCAATGCACTTCGCCAGAATAACCCTTCACTTCGCTTAGATAGAGAGGCAATCGATTATCTTCGCAAAATCTATGAAAATATGCTGGTAAATAAAGGCAACCTAAATGTCAGTACGATAGATGCCTTTATTACAAAGATTTTTAATACACTGATAGCCCCTTATTACAATATTTCTGATTATAAAATTGATCCTAACATTAACGATGAGTACCTTCCAGAGCTATTTGATACATTGCTTCAAGATAAACATAAACCTGTTTTCAGCGAGTTATTTAGCAAGACAAAATTCAGAAATCTCAAGTATTTGCAAGACATAATCAAAGATATACTTAAAAACAGATGGATATTTGACTATATTACAGAAAATGTCTCTCTGGATGAGTCTGAGAAGCAGATTCATCTAAGAAATTATAAAAGTCAGATAGAAGAAGTCCTGAAAAAGTTTAAAGCCTTTTTTGAGAAGTATACCAA
>JBNGDW010000128.1:0-3157 GCA_049975325.1 Cloacimonadia bacterium
TCTGCAACCACTGCCCCGTCAAGATAGAATGCGGCCTCCAACATGGAGGGATACGATGAACAACGACGACTTCCTGCGGACAACCATATCCTACGGCCTCATCATCCGAGGTGACATCGAAGCCATCCAAGCCCTCAAGGAGGTCATCGCCGCCAACATGGGCATCAAGGTGGTCTACCAGCGGTTCTCCGACGAGAAGCTCTACATCCACGAGAAACGATAGGATTTCGCTGTATCCGGCGATTTAAGGCGAATTCCAGGCACTCTGCTGCCGAGGCAACAGATAACTGTTGGCAACCGATGAAGCAGCAGAAAACCCGGAATAGACGAGATGGAAGACGTTTGGCGGTAGATGCGAGCTGAATAAAGCCCTTTTTTTATTTTTTAATTGTTCCATAATCACGATTGAATATATAGTTTTCCAGATATAATTTTAAATTGATAATAGTTACTGATAACCGGAGGCGAACAATGAACTCAAAGATATGCATTGGAATTATTGTGCTTTTAGTGACCAGCTCGTTTTGGACGGGATGGGCAGAGGATTATGCCGAAGCGGGACCATCAGGAACGATCGCATTGCCATTTTTTGATGATTTTGAAAACATAGCAAACGGCGATTATCCTGATGAGAACGGCTGGCAGACAATGTATTCAGGCAAATCAGGATATGTATCAAATAGCCAATCATATAGCGGCTCTAAATCGTTTAGGTTAGATTCCCGTCAAAATTGGGCTCGAACAGAATATGTAACTATTGAGACGCCAGCAAAACTAGAATATGAAGCAAAAGTATACTTAAAAGAAAGTAACAAAGCGGCAAAAGTCGGTTTTTCAATCGCACGAGCAAATTACAATCCTAAATTCAATTCAGTAGGGTTTTCAAAAAATGGCGATATCTATTTCACCGGAATTGATAATACAAATTTGAGAAGTTATTCAACTCAAAAATGGTATCACATAAAAGCTCAATTAGATTTTACAACTGAAACTGCAGATGTATATATCGATGGAAATCTTGAGGGAGATAATCTCAAAATATATCCAAGAGAATTTTATCATCCTCGATGGGGGAATGTAAAACTAAACAAATTTTCTATTTGTTCATCAAACTATCCATCAGGTAGTCACAATGTGGTTTATTTTGATGATGTCGGGCTCAGAGGAGAATCACTTATCGAATATAAGTGGCAATCTGTGTTGCTACCCGATATTAATAATCCGGATTTAAATATCCGATATGATATTTTTGTACAATCCTATGAGGTCCCTGATTCCCCTGAAACCACGGTTTTTCCTTTATATCCTCCCGATGAAAATTTAGAGCCTGTACATATAATAATAAAAGACTCGGAGGGAAATATAATTTCTGAAGAAGAAACAGTAAGACAGGTCCTGGCTTTATCAAGAAATGCTGCGCTGTATAGAAAATGGGCAGCAGATATCTCAGATCCCATTCCTGTTCTTGACAAGTTGGGAGGATTCACTGTAGTGTCTGAAACGCCCCAGAAATGTTGGGGAATTTGGCCATTAGAGATATGCTATGCTGGCAAAACTGATACAAGCTTTGGGTATTCTTATCCAGGATATTTGAGCGTTCCTGATGACTATAGGGGAATAGAGGGTTCATCTCGTATTGTGGATTGGGATGTTCTGGATTATGTCGTAAGCATGTCTACTCCTTTTGGAGATATTGATTATTTTCATCCTGTTGGAATAAGAAATAATTTACAGAGAAAGGAGGTTTACACTCAGATATTATTGCATATGATTATTCAAGATGGTGTCAAAAACATCGAGAATAATGTCATTGATGATTTTTTAACTTGTCTCAATGTTGTCCGGGAGGGTACAGATTTAGCGAGCTTGGCTTTGAAACTGGGAGATATTATTGACGCAGTAAATGCTGTAGATCATGCACTTAAAGCGGCGAAATTTGCTGAAGAATGGAAAAGAATGAGTCTTACAGCTGAAGAGATGCTAAAAATATCGAGCGGATTTGCTGCCAATAATTTTCACGCTTGGTATACAGCTATTTATGGCCCTGTTAAAACAGCACCTCGTGTATTTACACTGGCATCAAAAATCAGTGTTGTTCTTGACGTGCTTAGTCTCGCAATCCACACAGCTGAATTTGTGGGAGAAGTTATTCATTTCGCTTTCCAAATTGCCGCGATGACTTTTCACGGAGAGGAAATACTTAATACAATTTGCGACACAATCGGGGAACTACCTACGTATGCAGTGGATTCTGCACTGCTTAATGCTATCGAAGATATTAAAATCGGGCTAGGAGGATGGACTCAGCTTCTTACCCAGGCTGTTTCTGACATGGTTGATTCAGGTACGGAAATGGCATTAGACAGTCTACAGATCGCACTTGGAGCAGCAGCAGTTGTAGCTACTGGAACCATTGCTGGGGCCCCTGCTGGTGCTGTTCTAATACTGGTTGATGCAGCAATCTCGGTCGTCAGAATTATTTATGGATTCATAAAAGATAAGTTAGAGCGCGAGGAATTGCAGCAAGCAGTGGTATTAATGAGTACTTTGGACCGAGTATGGTGGGATAAACCCCTTTCATCTCAGGTAAATCAATTACTTACACCAGGCCCTGTGTCTCAGGAACAACTTCATCGGATAGGCTGGCTTATCTCAACGAAACTATATATTGGTGCGTTTGTTGGTGAACGACTACTAGAAGAAAATTCTGATTTTCTCGATCAAGTAGGTATATGGCTTGGTGACACCGAACTTGCGTCACATCAAAATTCCCAGCGTGAATTTGCTGAACAAATGGGAAATATCATTATCGGTAACTCAGACTATATGAACGATAACAATCTCAAACAAGTTACTGGCCGACCGCATTTACAAGGAGAATATGTAGGCTTTGCCCCGGCAGGCGCAGTAGAATATTTAATTTCTAAAACTTTACCTATTGCAAAATCAGATATTACTCTTAAAGTCGAAGTATGTTCTCCTGGCGTTATAGGAATAATTGATCCAGCTCAAAGACGTATCGGAACATTTTATTATGATGGTATACGACAGGACTTAAATGAAATTGCTGGGGCCACGTATTCAAAACTTGAGCCAGTGCATATAGAAATATTGAATCCTATTCCGGGTTCTTATCAGATTTTATTGCATGGGACCG
>JBNGDW010000129.1:0-844 GCA_049975325.1 Cloacimonadia bacterium
GAAAAAATTATAATGTATATTATACCTTGGAGTAGAAATGAATAATTACATTTGGCTAACTGGCAGGGAAGAAGATATATACGATGTCCGGAACTCTTTTCTCAATTATGTTAGAAGAGAAAAAAAGAAGGCTGGCAGGGATTTTGATCCAGAAGAGTTTTTCCAGAAGTGGAAACCTGAGATAATTGAGATGTGGAGCAGCCTAAAACTGGCTAAAGTAAAAAAAATAATAAGTGTGAGAATAAATAGTGGCAAACATGGTAGTAAGTGGGACAATAAAAATTATAATAAAAATTGGTAGGAGGATGAAATGAAAATTGATACTAAGATTATAATGTTAAAAGTGTTATTGGTTATATTAAGCAGCGTGCTAGTATTTGCGTTGGTAGGTATTGGATATGTTATTAGAATTTTAACAGGAGGATAAAATGGAAAAAGTATCACCTAAAGTGATAAAGTTATCACCTGAGGACAGGAAGGCAATCCGGGAGACAATAGAATTATTAAGAGACCCGGATAAGATATGGATGACAGAAAACTTGTTTTATAACCCGCTGTGCAAGCTATATCACAAAAGCGGGAAGTTGAATTGCGCTGGATGTCCGGAATATGATCCTGGACATGATTCTGAAATTGTCTGCGGCGGCTTGTCAAGAGCAACATATACAAAAATGATTGAAGCCGATCTGTACGGCACACAAGAGCAGTACGTACAGTCGGCTAGTGACAGAGCGGATGCGCTGGAAAAATTATTGGAGGGAAAATGAGGTTACAGTTTTTGAGAGCAAATAGTTTCGGCAATGATCTAGTGAAGATGATCATTGTCATTTCTACAATAGTCATA
>JBNGDW010000129.1:854-3124 GCA_049975325.1 Cloacimonadia bacterium
GAACGCAGAGACAGTACATACAGGCAGCCAGAGATAGAGCGGATGCGCTGGAAAAGATATTAGCAAAGGAGGGAAAATGAGAGATCAGAAAGAAATATATGAAAAACTTCAAGCAAAATGGATTGAATTGGTTGACCTTAAGAAAGGAGACCATGTGAAAGTAACAGCCAGAGCCATTGATCATCAATTTGGATTTGGTGATTCATGGAGTAGGAGCATGAATAAAAGCATCAATAAAATAGGAAAGGTAACGGATATATGGACAAATAAAATATTTGTAAATATAGGGCATGGATATAGCACATATAGCTATCCGTTTTTTGTATTGGAAAAAATAGAAAATCCTGAAAACTATATTGAGATAGATGGTAAGGAATATTCCAAAGATACAATCAAAAAAGCATTACAAGAATATGTCAAATAACAGAGGAGGGAAAATGAGGCTGCAATTTTTGAGATCAAATAGTTTTGGCAATGATCTAGTGAAGATGATCATTGTCATTTCTACAATAGTCATAGCTGCAATTCTAGGGTACAGGATAGGAGATCAGGACAAGTTTGAGGGAGAACCTTTAGAATTTAACGTAGAGCATTTTTGTCCTGGTGGATCAAAATGTGGGAAGAACCCAGTCATAGACAGCCACAGCATATCAGAGGCGTATCTCTGGAATAGGATACAGCCCAAAACCCTCCGAGACACTGTCATCTTGACGGTGGTCTTGAATTCAGATAGTATCTGGACACCAGACTGGCTGCTTGCTCAGGCATGGACGGAGAGCAGGTGGATAGATACAGTTTGGTCTCTGGATACTCTGGGGAACAAGCTCTGCTGCGGGATAATGCAAATTTATCCCGGGACAGCGGTAATGGTGGGTAGAAATCCGGAAAGACTGGAAGATGCAAAATATAATATTGAAACTGCATATATATATTATCGATATTTGACGGAATATCATAATTCATATATACAGGCGCTTAACGGATACACCGGAGGGAGTATATCTTTTAGTTGGTTTTATCGCTGGTATGTAACAAATCAAGCTGAAAGACTTGAGTGGTTAAGATGAAAGATATAATTCCAAAATTTGTGAAACCTGAGGTTATATCAATCACTACAACAAGTCCAGGGGAATATAAAACTATTAATATTAAAATTAGTAAAATACAAAATATACTGGTCGATTTACCAAAAATAATTGAACTCTTTGCAGGATTGGAAAATCTCCGGCTTGAATTGCAGGGAGACTGGGAACCGGAGTACGGAGAATTTTATTGGATTATTAAAAGAAATAGAAATAATTTAGTATCTGTTTGTACAAGATATAATAGTTCTGGTTATTATTATTATCGAATTTTCGGCAAGTGGCAGAAAGAGGAATATAGCCAGAAGGCAATTGAGATTTTTGGTGATCAAATCAAGGAGGTATTGAAATGACTTTTGAGTTTGAATTTCCTAGCAAAATTCAAATAAGTAGTAAATAAATATTTTTAGGTAGGGTTTTTATGTTTTCATATTACGGAAGTAAGAGTAAAATAGTACATTTGTACCCAGAGCCAAAGTATAAAACAATAATTGAACCTTTTGCGGGATCAGCCAAATATGCTATGAGATATTGGAAAAAAAATGTAATACTTATAGAAAAATATGAAGTAGTTTATAAGTTATGGAAGTGGCTGCAGCAATGCAAGGCAAGCGACATTCTTAAATTACCGATATTAAAAGAAGGTGATAATTTAGATAATTTTGATTTTGATTGCGAAGAAGCTAAAATATTTATGGGGTTTTTAGCTGCGCAAGGTGTTGCAAAACCACATAAAAAAGCTGTTTATAGAGCGACTAAACGCAGATCAAGTTGGATTAAATACTCACTTGAAAGAGTAAGTAAGGATATTGAAAAAATAAGGCATTGGGATATTAGGTTAGGTGATTATAGAGAAATAGAAAATATAGAGGCAACCTGGTTTATTGATCCTCCTTATCAATATGGTGGCGAGTATTATCCAATGAGTAATAAAGATATTGATTATAAAGAGCTTGCGGAATGGTGTAAAAGTAGAAATGGACAAGTAATAGTTTGTGAAAATAGCAAGGCAGACTGGATGGATTTTAAAAGTTTAACATCAATGAAAGGATCAATACATATAACAATGGAAGCAATGTGGACAAACTTATCAATATGGTGGCCATTAATATCCGAGGAGAATAGTAAATAAAACTTGACAAATTATATTAATTGTATGCATAATATAGTAACTATGAAATTGCTACT
>JBNGDW010000130.1:0-1093 GCA_049975325.1 Cloacimonadia bacterium
ACTACACCTGGCCTTTTGACTTCAAAAATGGCATGTCAGTCCGACAGACTCCTAGGAAGAAGAAAAAAATTCTTTGGGGGGCATTTTTAATATTATTTGGGTTTTCGCTCATAGGTGGTGCTTGGTGGATTTCAACTCGTGACATACCTCAAGAAAGAATTGAAGACTTTATCGAAACTGAGGTGCAACCTGAATTAGGTAAATATTCCGAAAAAAACAAAGAGGCATCCCAAAGAGCTATTAAACGAGTTAAAATGGCCTTTAGGCAGTATAGGCTTGGTGTGGATCCATTTGTCGAGGATATAAGCAGTATAAAATCGAGGATTCTTCTCGCTTGGTATGGCATATCAGATTTGAAAGACAAAGCTTTTGGTGATGAAAAACTTCAGGAACAAGGGGAAATTGAGAAATTCATTCTTGCCAGGTTTAGTGAAAACATTTTTTCCAGTCAAGAGTTAAATAATCTAGTTTCAGATACTTTGGAACAATTTCAGGACGACATACGTGCTAACAGAAACGAGTTTTACCAGGAAGTTACTCTAAAGTGGAATAATACGGGTTTTTCATTACTTAAGCTCGATTTTGAAGACTTGGTATCTCGTGCGGAAGGTATTGTTTTAGAGCGATCGAAAAAATTTGCTACCAATTCTCTGATATATGGGTTACTTTCCATAGGAGGCTCAGAAATAGTGATTAAAGGATTGCAAGTAATTATGAAGCCAATTGGCGAATGGGCTGTAGCAAAATTAAGTGGTTTAGCTGCAGGAAAAACAATAACTGTTGCAGCAACCGCCTTAGGTACTTGGGCTGGCCCCTTGGGTACTGTGGGCGGTCTTGTTATTGGTCTAACAATTGATAGTTTTTTCAGCGAAAAAGCGGAAGAGAAACTTAAAAACAGTTGTTATACTTTGCTATCTGATATGGAAAGAATCATTTTGTATGGATCAAGTGATAGCTTAGGTTTAGTTAAGATGCTCACCACACTCATCGAAAGAATCGAAGAAGTCGAAGAGCAAACAATAATGGCAAGTTTAATGGAGGTAGCAAAATGAAAGGAAAGAGAAAAGGTTGGAGTTCATGCTTTTTTCTTGTC
>JBNGDW010000130.1:1103-3112 GCA_049975325.1 Cloacimonadia bacterium
ATGTTATGCTTTATGTCATTTCCATGTGAGGCTAATATTTTAGCAAAAACTTCAAGAGAGATATTTGAAACGGTCATTCAAAAAGGCGGAAAAGAGGCGACGAAAGGGTTAGCACGCTTGGGTGGAAGACAAGCTATTGAGGAGATGCTCGAAAAAGCTGCCAAAGATGGAGGCGAAGAACTCGTCGAGATAATAGCGCGTCTTTCGAAAAACTATGGTGTAACCGCAATAAAAGTAATAAAACATTCTCCTGCTCTTTATGCTAGGGCTCTTGATAAATTGCCCGGTAATATGGTCAAAAGGGCCTTGTGGGCTGCCGAACGTGAACCGGAAGTAGTTGCCGGGCTTTTAAAGAAGCACGGTTCAGATGTTTTGGAAATTGCGGCTAGGTTCCCAGGAGTAGGTGTCAATATTGTAGCAAAGTTGGGTGATGATGGTATCAGGGTCGCCAAAAAACTAACAGAAAGACAGGCGGTACTTTTTGCACGTCACGCTGATGAGATAGCGAATCTTCCGGCACCTCAACGGAGACGCCTCCTTGATACCATCTTTGAGTTTCCGGAGAAATTTGCTGAGTTTGTTGAAAATCACCCCAAAGTTGCTGTGGGAGTTGGAATTTATAGTTTTTTTACAGAAGTGAGAAATACCGCACTGGAGAAAAATGAAGAAGTAATTATTACTCCTGATGGTTCAAAAAGGATAATAAATAGGGGGTTTACTGAGCGTGTTCTGGAAACCAAACCAATCTTTATTTTGACGATTGTCATAGGCGCTATTATTGCATCCATAGGCGTTGTTAAAATATGGGGAACATATCGAAAGGAAAAAGCACGCATCCGTAATCTTGAAGAGAGCGAAAACTACAAATAAAGAATAGTCTTTGCGTTTACAAAGAGTAAAAACAACAATTTTGATTTATTCAAGTCTGATTCTAGTAAAATTATGGAATCTTTGAAAAAGTTCCGTGAAATTTCACCTTGACTGCTTAGTAAGTACATGACGATGCCAATTTGTGAACAACTCCCCAAAAACTAGACCAGAGCTTAAGTCGATTCGGTGGCTTGGCGGAAGCCCAAATGGGGGATTAACGCTCTATTTTATCATAAAGTGGTAATAGGAGTAGGGAGTACTACAGAGGAGGTATTTTCTAATCGGAAAGCGGGAGGGCAAAATGCCTGTTGCTGAAAATAAAGTGACAGAAGTTGCTTTGAAGGAGAACATACCTCAATTATTTGCAGATATCTTCTTTAATAATTTGGACCGTTGCTTCAAAGTAAGGGATTTAGATGTAGCAAGCCAAGAAGACTTGAAAGCCGTTTTGGCCAAGTACTTTAGAGAAAAGCCTGATGAATATTGGTCCGAATTGTTTGCTTTTGTAATGCTACGTAAGTCTTGGAATCTCAGAGATATTGCACGGGAGCTTTCGAGAAAAATTTCTTTACGGCTTGATTTGAAAAATAGATCATGGGAAGAAGTAGAGAACATATTCAAATCGAAAGATGTTTTTGCAAAATGTGTCAAGAATCCTTCGAAATATTTGTCAAAACTAAATGAGCTGAACACAGTAGACGTTACGGACTCTGGGCACAAACTAAATAAAGGACTTAAGGGAACTAGAAGTGAACAGGCAAGCTCTGACAAAGAAAGACGGACAAACCGGGAAAGCGAAAAAAGAAAAAAATTCAAGTCAATAGTTACTGAAAACGATGAGAATCCAAGGAAAAAGAAGAAATATATAGAAGAATACGGTGATAGGAAACAGGAGATTGACAGGAGGAAAAGAAAAAGACGAAAACGAGACACGACTGAAAGAGAGGAAGAAGAAGCAGCAAGAAGAGCAATAGAGCTTGGCTTACAAGTAAGAAGACGTGAAATATGGGATTAGAGAACGATCAATGCGATGGACCGACAAGATGTGTTAATTGCAAACTGAAAACTGAAAACTGAAAACTGAAAACATCCACAAACCCAACTGGGGAAAAGAGTATTGCACAAAAACAACTAAACCC
>JBNGDW010000131.1:0-3112 GCA_049975325.1 Cloacimonadia bacterium
GGAATAATTCGTAACCGCCGAAAGATTGAAGCTTCGATCCAAAACGCCAAGGCTTTTCTGGCTGTAAAAAAAGAATACGGAAGCTTTGATTCCTATATCTGGCAGTTTACAGACGGGAAGCCAAAGAAAAACGCATGGAAAAATGTAAAAGATATACCAACAAAGACTCCTGAGTCAGATGCCATGAGTAAAGATTTAATGAAGAGAGGATTTAAATTCGTAGGGCCAACCATTTGTTATGCATTCATGCAAGCTGTCGGCATGGTCAATGACCACACAATAGATTGCTTTCGGTATGAGGAAATATTAAAATTACATAAATAATTGGAAAATAAAAAAGGCAAAAACTGGAAGGAATTTCTATCATATGTTTTTTCTACACTGCTTTCACTATATTTCCCTCTAACAGCGGCTGCTCCATCGTATTCAATTAGAATGGAAAGAATTATCACAATCATTCCCATAGGCGATATAGAATCCTGGGTTTTGGATGACCTGACAAAAAGATTAGAGGCAACATTTTCTTGTAGAACGAAAATCTATAAGACTATCCCCCTGGCCCAAAAGGCCTATAATCCTGGACGCAATCAATATTATTCCTCACATCTTCTTCAAGTCCTCCACAGACATTTAACACCTTCAAAGCATGAAAAGGTTTTGGCTTTAGTCAATGTTGACCTTTATGTACCTCAATTGAATTTTGTTTTTGGCGAAGCAGAGCTTGGAGGCCATTTTGCGATTATTTCCCTTTCTCGCCTGCACCAAAGCTTCTATGGACTTGCGGAAAACAAAAAGCTTTTCTTAGAACGGACTCTAAAGGAAGCTGTCCACGAGCTTGGCCATACCTACGGATTAAGTCACTGCCCTGATGCAACGTGTGTGATGCATTTTTCTAACAGTCTCCTTGATACAGACAAAAAATCCGCCTCTTTCTGTCCTCACTGCCGGAAGCTGTTGGATGAGATAATAGGAGTTGAATAAAGATTGAAAAGTTTTTTAATTTTCCTCATCCCTCGATTTTCCCTATGCTTGACACTAAGATTCCTTTATGATATCAAATTGATGTACGTCAAAGGGAAAGAAATTGGCCAATAATAAGATTCTAGCCTGAGTTTCCGCTTTATAAACTTAAAACTGATGTAAGTCATTGTTATTAAATGAAATAATACGTACAGAAGTGTATTACCTACTTTTTCATAATTTCCTGAACTTCAAGAAGCTGAGCCAGTTTCTTTTGTTTCTCAGACATACGACTTAACGTGATATGGCTTTTAAGAGGGGTGCCAGGAGGATAAAAAAGAGCCACCTCCCGGATAGAGGAAAGCTCTTTTAAGAGGGCAGGAAGGGATATATTGACCCCGGCCTGACGGATGGTTTTGTGTGCTAAACTGCAAAGCAGCAATGCCAGCACACAATAAAACCCGTGCACGCGAAGTTTCTGATCAGTCCAGTGATAGGCCGGCTGCCACCGCAGAAAATGCAGGTTCTTCATATTCTTGAATGTCTCTTCGATATGGGCCAGATTGCGATAGGACTCTATTACCTGGCAAGGAATCCAATCAAGCTGATCTGTCACCAATACAGTTTTTCCCAATCGTTCATTGCTCAGTTTACGCAGGGCTGAATGATCTACCGAATAGCTGATGTCAGGAAAATGGTTTTTCTCATAGATATTGACCTTGAGGATATTCTGCATAAACTGAACTGAAAGGATCTTTTTAACTTGTTGACGTACACTTTTTAAACTCGGTTTTTTGCCTCGCGTATGCTCTCTCTGCTGTTTAGATAATCGGTGTCGTAGCTCAGCAAGCTTTCTCTGACATCTTACCAGATTTTGAGTCACACCAAAGAGTTGTTGTGTGAAGAAACTCTCTGTATAAACCACTACAGCCTGGCATTGCTTTCCCCAAATTTCAAGCCTTGTGCTGAAAGCCCGTGTCCCTGCCATCTCGGGTATATCGGAGAATCTATCATTCGCTACGGCAAATAACTCCGGCACCCGGTTGGCAGAAAGCGCTGCTGTGAAATGAACATTCTCCACTATAAGTCGCTCCATGGCCTCTTCGGAAACATTCCCTTTGTCAAAAACCAGGGTAGCCTCACGGCATTCTCCTGTAAGTTTCTTGAAGCGCGCTATAAGCTGTTGAGATATCGCAGGAAATAGTTTTACATCCGGAATGTTGCCTTCATATATATGATGAAGCACTGGAATCTGAAAGTCCCTGGTCACCAATAATGCCAGGCCGACCTGGCGCAGATCATGACGTTTTGCTTTGGAATTTCCCCGCATAGGAAGCCTTGCCCGGTCATTAGAAGTGGCTAAGAAAGTAAAAAAATTCGTTGTATCATAAAGTAATACTCTGGAATCTAAGCCAAATTCTTTTTTTACCCGCAGCACAAGTTCTTCTTCTATTCTCTTGATGTCTTCTTCTCTCATGCGGTCCATATGATCCCAGAAGCGCTGTGAGGAAAACACAGTTTTTGGATAACGCCAAAGTCTTTTAAGTATGGTTTGTTCGTACCAATCTCCAATTGCCAGTTTGCTGCAGGGAGCCAGTGCTCGATTCAGAGCAGCAAGCAGCATATACTCTCCCACAGTAGGGCCTTGTTCTCGCTTGGGTACAATTTTATTTACGACCTCCAAAACACCCAGCCGTTGGGTGATACGCAGAAGTGCAGCTACAGCACCAGCTTCAAAAAGCACAGCTTCTTTGGGAGCCGCAGGCCTGCTTTTCTCATGCTGTTTAACAATGGAATCCAGGGTGCCGAGGTATTTTTGCCAGACAATCCGAGGCTTTCCATTGACCCGAGCAGACTCGACAGCGTAGTAATAGGAATGACCTTTTTTGATTTTCTTTATTAGAGAAGCCATAATATAAATCAGGGTAATACATTATTATCACAATGTCAAGCAAAAACTAACAATATATGGCTGTAATATTATTGCTGACTCTATATGTTGTAGGGTAATACGATTTGTTCCCAAGCTAACTTATGCAAAATCATTAAGTTATGAACATAGACAATCGAAATAATTTGCTAAAGCGGAAACTCAGGCTAGAATACGCTTTTCATCAAGAAGAGCAGCAATTTCAGACGATTAGAAAAAAGC
>JBNGDW010000132.1:0-3092 GCA_049975325.1 Cloacimonadia bacterium
GGTGTTATTTCACCGGTTCCAACATACAATTGGTCCATTGCTCCTTTTGAACCAGCTGGAAGAATAATCTTCAACAGCCGTGAAGCTGGAGCGGAATTTATTGAAGAAATGGAAATTGAAGGAATAAAACATCTTGGTGATGGAGTTTTTGAAGTCGACATTATGGAAATTGCTGTCGATGTACCTGTTCCCACTGCATAGATTCTAAAGGCAGTAATTTGTATCACCCCGTAACACTTAGGCACCTCCGAAAAGAGGTGCCTTTTTAGTTAAACGATTTTCAAATTTGAAACCATTTGGTGCCTGCAAAAAACAAGTTCACCTATGTAAAAGGCTCTTCCTTAATTTTAGAATAATTCAATCAACTGCTAAAATACAATTAGAAAGTCTAAGGAGTAAATTTCATGAAAAAAGCAGCAGGATGTTTGATTGTGCTTCTATTAATTGTTTTTCTAACGACAATGTGCTATACAAAATGCGGTAGTGAAAACACAGAAGGACCAGATAAAATTGAAGCCTTCCTCATATCTCAGCAGTTTGTCGAAAACTATCTTAAAGCTCCTGGTTCTGCAGAATGGCCCTCTATAACTAACGATAAGGTGAAAATTAACAAAATTGATGATACTATCTGGGAAGTCTATAGCTACGTTGACTCTCAAAACACTTTTGGAGCCCTAATTCGTACCCAATACTATTGCAAAATGAAATACAACAAAGAAGACGAAAATTGGACCCTAATAGAAATTGATTTTGATTAACACTTAAAACAAAATTAGTTCAATGAATTTTTGAAAACCTTAAGGTTGGTCTCAAGCATAGATGGAGTCATTAGATCTTCAAACGCTTTCTCACAATGTTCAGCCTTAAGATCATCTATCAAGCCAAATTTGACAATTTTCCCGATTAACATAACATTTTGCGTTCTTGGGTCTTCAAGTGTTTCATCAAATACTCTATAGACTTTAATGCTTCTTTTTTCAGCCTCTTCAGATATTTCTTCATTTTCAATTTGCTTTACCTTTCTTAGTCGCACATCTAATGGTTGCCACACAGCATCATAGTAAATCAAGGTGCCTCGATCTCCTAGGTAATCATTCATCGCTCTTAACGCTTCATGTCGCTCCAGAGAGATTACCAGGTCTGCTGTTCCTTTCATAATGAGAACAGAGTTGGCTTCATCACCAATTCTGAGATGAGATACAACCATGCCTCCTCTTTGTGCAAGTCCATGAGTATCCGCTCCAATGGCTCTTTGCCCTGAATAATCTATTGCTCTTATTAATGCTTCACTAAGTAGTCCAATGCCCTGACCGCCAACACCGGACATAAAAATATCGAATTTTTTCATATCATTCACTTCCTTCTTTCTTTGTATCTGGAACAATTGCTGATACCGGACAGGTTTGCACACAAGATCTATCGCCAATACAAAGATCTTTCTGTACCCAGACTGAGCCGTCCTCAGATATCTGGAAAGTCGGGCAGGCAAATTCACTAACACAAACATATTGCCTGTTGCACTTAGGACCGATCTTCACAGGTTTTGGCAAAGGTCTTCCCTTTCTTCTTAGCTCTCGTGTGAATTTGAGCATACAGGGATGAGTTGCGATAACAACACTGAATCCTTCTTCATTTGTTGCATCTATTACAGCTTGTCTTAATTTTGGCTGATTATATGTATCGACCTCTCTAATACTTTCTATCCCAAAACCCTTAAGTACCTGTTTAATGGGAATTTTATCTGTAGGTTGGTTAAAGTTCTTCCCGCTTCCTGGATGATCCTGATGACCGGTCATTGCAGTTGTTCCGTTTTCCATAACAATAAGAGTAACATTATGGTTATTGAACACTGCATTCACTATTCCGGGTATCCCTGCGTGGAAAAATGTTGAATCACCAAGAAACGCAACTACCTTTCTTTCTTTATTAAACATTGAAAGCCCTGAGGCAGTTCCGGTAGAGTGCCCCATACAAAGAAGAACCTGTCCTATTTCATATGGTTCAAAGAACCCCAGTGTATGACATCCAATATCAGCTACAGTGATGTCTGTTTTCTTTAGCGCTCTCTTTATAGCATAAAAAGCTGATCGATGACCACAGCCAGGACACATCTGGGCAGGTCTGTCTGGAACTGAAGGCTTGTTCTCATTTTCTTTGATATCTGGAAGTAAACCTGGCCAGCAGTTTTTCATAACGTGATAAACCTTATCCGGCACATACTCTCCCACCCAATCTTCAGGAGTAATCTTTCCAACAATCTTTGTTTTCAATCCTTCATCATATGCCAGCGACTTTATCTTCTGCTCAAAGAAATCATCAAGTTCTTCCAGAATCTTTACTACCTCGTGCCTTTTCAGAAAGTCAAGTATCTTTTTCTCTGGAAGTGGAAAAACAGTGCCAAGTTTCAAAATATCTGGTTTTCTATCAGCATATTCTAAAACGTCCAGAAGTGAAAGAAAAGGAACACCAGCTGTAATAATTCCTCTATGTGCGTTTTCGTTGTTGTATAAAACATTGAATTTTGAATTTTCAGTGTATTCTTTAAAGGCTTCTAGCTTTTTTAGTGCTCTGGCTTTCATTTTCAATGCGATTTTTGTAAGCGGAACATATGGACCATTTTTAACATCAAACCTCGGTTCAAGATTTGATTTCACAGGCTCATAAGAATCAAATTTCACCTTTTCTTTTGCATGACATACATGGGTTGAAAGTCTTAAAATGACTGGTTGTTTTCTTTGTTGAGAGATACGGGCAGCTTCTTTGTACATTGAATATACTTCAGCTGGAGTGGCAGGCTCGAAAACAGGGGTATATGACAATCTGGCAATATGTCTGTTGTCCTGCTCATTCTGCGATGAATTTGCGCCCGGATCGTCACCTATAACAATAACCATGCCTCCCGGTAACTCCATCAAACTGAGTTGAACAAAGGAATCTGCAGCAACATTTAGCCCGACACTCTTGAAAAACACAGTTGAAAGATGTCCATTTACTGATGCACCAAAAGCCACTTCTGTGGCTACCTTCTCATTTGTGGAGAATTCAAAATAAAATGGTCTTTTATCTGCTGATATTGAACCTATAGCAGCAGC
>JBNGDW010000133.1:0-3078 GCA_049975325.1 Cloacimonadia bacterium
GAATTATACCTATAGAGGAATTGATGGAGAAACTATCTGGCAACATATTCTTTGAAATGGAAGAAGAAGCCATCGATTCTATTGATCCTAACGCTCTTATAAAAAGTTGCTTTCAGCCTGAGAGGGGTAAATTCCGTGTGCATTTCAAAATCAAAACAAAAAATTTCGGCCTGCTTCATATAGCCTCCCAAAAATATAATGTCTTTCCCGATAAGAAATTGAGTGAATTTCTAAAGGCCCAAAAAAATCTTATAAAAATTTTAAATATCCAGTATGAATAAGAATAAAATAAAAAGGGAAAAAATGAAGATAAAGATTCTCATATTGTTATCTATCACTACCTTTATCCCTTTTATGCTTCATGCTACATTACCTGTCTTCTTTGACTCCAATCGTTTTCTTACCGATAGTGGTAATATTATTTTTGAAGTTACCTACAAGGTCTTTCATAAAGATCTACAATTTCAAGAATATCAGGGCCAGCTAATGGCTCAATTAGAAGTTGACCTTTCTATTGCAACCGACGAAGGGGAAGTGCTTTATGATAAGCCATTTTCCCAGACAATCGTAGCAGAATCAGCAGAAACCACATTTAGCCAGGAAAGCTTCTTTATAGATAAAATAATAGTCGAAGTTACGCCAGGAATATACCAATTCCAGATTCAAGTCCGCGATAGGCTGAGTGGTGAAAAGATTGTATGGAATAAAACCTTACAAGAAATTCCAGCTGACCAACTTGAATTCAGTGATGTGGAATTTACTTCCTTTCAGCAGGCAAATACATCAGAGCACTTTGCTAATTTTAAAAGGAATGATATCATATTTCTGGTGAATCCAAATCATCTATTCGACCCTGAAAAACAACCAGAACTTGGCTATTATTTTGAACTATATCTACCCGATTCACTGATGGGAAAACCTCTTCTGGAAGAGCTGAAAATTATATCCGCCAGCGGGCGGACAGACTCCGTATATTACGAAACCTCACAAGAATTTACCCCGGATTCAAGCAAAAAAGTCTTCTATGAGACTATTTCCATTGATGATAACTGGGAGCACGGAACATATTATTTAGTGGCAAATATAAAAGATAAGACGGATAATACTTTGGTTTCCACCAAGGAGATGCTCTTTATAGCTCCTCCTGAACACGAACCGACAGATAAAGAGGTAGAAGAAGAATACAAATACGCTAAGTATTTTATGTCAGGCAGCGATAGAAGGTTCTTTGAGGAGCTTGAAGATAATCAAAGTAAGATGAATTTTCTCCAGCGATTCTGGAGAGCAAACGACCCAAATCGCAAAACAGAAAAGAATGAATTCAAAGAAGAAATTATAAGGCGCGTTAATTACGCAAACGAACGCTTCTCACATTTTGAGGATGGTTGGAAAACAGATAGAGGGCGAATCTATATTCGTAATGGGGCACCCGAAGAAATAATTGAACGGGGATTCCAATTTCGAGCAAAGCCTTACATAATCTGGAAATACTATCAGGGTGGCAAAAGAGTGTACATTTTTGTCGACTTTAGTGGGCAGGGAAACTATCAGTTGGTGTACAGCGAAAACGATTCCCGGGAGACTACTGACCCTAATTGGCGAGATTACCTTGGACCTTATTTTGATGAGAATGAACTACGATAG
This sequence comes from Cloacimonadia bacterium, assembly GCA_049975325.1. GTDB lineage: Bacteria > Cloacimonadota > Cloacimonadia > JGIOTU-2 > JBNGDW01 > JBNGDW01. The sequence continues at coordinate 1,645 of JBNGDW010000133.1, forward strand.
CAAAATAGTCTAAAAAAGCTCTCCCATAAAAGCGTTTTTTATGTGCTCCAACTTATACGACTTCTCCTTAGGAATATATTGCAGGGTAATAATATCAAATCTGATGGGCGACTCACTCTCATGCGTTGCAAGATAATGATAGGCAGTTTTTATTATCCTTTCCTGCTTTTTCTTTGTCACAGACTCCAGAGGTTCCCCAAATTTCAGTGATCTTCGCGCCTTAACCTCAACACATACAAAGACCCCGCCCTGCTTGCATATAATATCAATCTCTCCATAAGGAGAATGATAATTACGCTGAACTATTTGATACCCATTATGCTGCAAATACTTTGCGGCAACATCTTCTCCAAACCGAGCTAAATCATCTTTTCCCATAGGATATATCTGAAATATATGCTTTTTTATGGCAAGAAAAAAATAAAAAACTATACAAATTCATGAGATAAATCTCACAATTGTACTATGTATGTAGAAATCGCTATACCGATAAATAATCCGAATACTTTTATCTATAGCCTGCCAAAGGGCATCCGTCCTAAAATTGGGCAACGGGTACTGGTTGAATTTAACTACCGCTTCGAAACAGGAATTATAATAGGATTGCCCCAGAAGGTGGATGTTGCAAAAGAAAAAATCAAGGAAGTATTGGAGATTATTGATGAGTCCCCTATCGTGAATAAAGAACTCTTTATGCTTGCAAAATGGATTACAGACTATTACAGGTGCCCTATCGGTATTGTGCTAAAGGCAATGCTCCCCGCAGGAATAAATGTAAATACGATTCAAAAAATAACTCTAAAGAAAGATAAACCTTCCAAACCTCAATATAGAGAAATACTGAATATCCTGCGCAATTCGCCTAACTCCGTTACGATTGACTCGCTTCGGACTCGGCAGATTCCCTCACTTTTTAAGACTCTTCTTGAGATGGAAGCAGAGGGTATTATAGAAATTGAGCGCAGTTTTAGAAGAAAAATTGGCAAGAAAGTGGCTAATTATCTTAAACTTATCCCGAGAAGTCAGGACTCCTCTCTCAAACTAACAGAAAAGCAGCAAGAACTTTTTGAATATTTGAAGGTTCATAAAGAGCCAGTGCCAATCGCCAAACTTGCAAAACAATTCTCGTATAGTGTTATCCATAAGTTACAGGAAAAAGGACTGGTTGAAATAATAACCAGGGAGACTCAGCCAGATATCTTTGAGAATCTCAAAAAAGTTGTTCCTACTGAATTTAAACTTACAGAGGAACAAAGGTATGTGGTAAGTAACCTGCAAAAAGCGGTCGAGATGCAAAAGTTTCATGCCTGCCTTCTCCACGGTATTACATCGAGTGGTAAAACTGAAGTTTATATAAGAATCATGAAGACGGTATTAAAGCAAAATCGGACCGCGATCCTGCTCATCCCAGAAATCTCGCTTACACCCCAGACA
>JBNGDW010000134.1:0-3057 GCA_049975325.1 Cloacimonadia bacterium
ATTGGATACTATTCCAATTTTCATCTCCAACAGTTCCAGACGCATATTTTGTATTCATACAAAACTCCATTTGCTTCCTGAATTTCTCGTTGCAATTTGCCACGAGATTGAGCTTTCTTACAGTTTCTCGCAAAGAGAGACCTCGTAGAAGTCTGCTCCCGATGTTTCATCGGGATGAGATAATAAGCCAAAGGCTTACAAGTGTTTCAATCCCTATCCTTTCCATTACAGAAAGGCATTCGCTTCTTCTACATTCCCATATCCGCATTCTATTCGGCATTCCTCACGGTCTGCTTACTTCGATTATCGAAGAAAAATACGGACTTACCAAGTTCTGTATAATTAACAAATCGAGTAACTTAGGTTCGGACTCTACGCCGGAGGAACTACGTTCACGTATATGTTTCTTTCACTTGAAAACTCCCCAGTTATTTCAGTTGAAAAGTTACCAGTTAAAATAAAAGAAACTGGAGGAAAAAGTGAGATTAAAAAGATTGCAAATCTCAATTGATTTAAGCGCATATTCTGCGATGTTGGCAATGGAAGGAGTCCGTAGGACGACTGGAGTTGCCAACATCGTAACGGGAGATTGTAGGGGATATAATAAATTTTTGTTCCTACTACTTTGCATTATGATAATCCTTACCTGTAATAAAATAAATTTTACAGGAGTGTTATGGGAGGATGATCAGTATGCATAAAAAACAAGAAATCATTATTCGAAAATACCGTAATGGTGAGAGCATCAGCGGTATAGCTAGAGAAGTAGCGGTTTGTCGTAAAACCGCAAGAAAGTATATTCAGGCTTATTCTGAAGAAAAGAAAGCTTTAAACCAAAGTAACCCGATTAATGAAAAGGAACTCATCGAAGCGATTATCAAACCACCTCAATATGACAGTTCCAATCGCAGCAAAAGAAAAATCACAGATGAGATGGTATTGCAGGTACAGAAATGTTTAGAAGAGAACCGGAAAAAACAAAGTCGCGGTCAACACAAACAACTGATGAAAAAGATAGATATTCTGGAATATCTTCAGGAAAATGGATTTTCCATAGGCTACACCAGCATCTGTAATCTGATAAACAAATTAGAGTATCAGCACGCAGAGACTTTTATCAAACAGCAATATCAACCCGGCGATGTGTGTGAATTCGATTGGGGAGATTGCAGGATATTCATAAATGACATATTGCGCTATCTGCAGTTGGCAGTATTCACCTCGGCATGTGGCAATTATCGCTATGCCTTATTATATCCGAAGCAGAACACCCAATGCTTCCAGGAAGCTCATTCATCATTCTTTTCTCATCTTGGCGGAGTCTACAGAACCATGGTTTATGATAACATGAGAATAGCAGTCAGAAAATTTGTTGGGAGATATGAAAAAGAAGCTACAGAAGGTTTACTGAAACTATCGATGTATTATAATTTTGTCTTTCGCTTTTGCAATATAAAAGCCGGCAATGAGAAAGGTCATGTGGAACGCAGTGTCGAATATGTCAGAAGGAAAGCCTTTTCCAGACGCGATCATTTTTCATCATTAGAAGAAGCCAATGAGTATCTTTTATCAGTCTGTGAGAAGTTGAATCAAAAACCTCAGACAGGTATTCAAAATAGATCTGCTCTGGAAATCATGGAAACAGAAAAAGAACATCTTCTGCCATCCATGCCGAAATTTGAATGTGCCAGATTAGCCAACTTGAGAGTGGATAAATACTCCACTATAATTGTTGATAACTGTCACTATTCTGTGCCGGAAGAGTATACCGGAAAAATGATCACAGCCAAAATATACTCTTCGGAAATAATCTGCTATCATGAACAAAAGAAGATTTGTCATCACAGGAAAAGTCATGGTTGTGGAGACTGGATCATTAGTATCCAGCATTATCTGAAATCTTTGAAAAAGAAGCCTGGAGCAGTTGTTGGCAGCGTTGCTTTTTCTCAGATGAATAAAGAACTTCAAATGCTTTATGGAAAGCATTTTCAATCCAATACCAAAGATTTCATTGAACTCTTAATATATATGAAGGGAAATGATAAAAGTCTTCCCGAAATACAAGACATTATTCATCGGCTGGAAAATCTCTGTCCAGGCGATATCAGTACAGATAAGATCAAGCTCATAAGCGAGCGCAACAAGGAAGAAAATTATTTTACCAAGAGTTCCGGAATAGAAGAAGTTTCGCTATCTCAATTATCACATCTATCTCAGCTTCTTCCCCAGAAAGACAATCTTAATACCTGCGGAGAAATCTTATGAATCTGAACGAAAAAATCATAGAATACACAAAAACGATCAGGCTTCCTGAAATTAGAAAAATTTACAAAACTAAAGCAGAAGAAGCAGTAGAAGCAAACTATTCTTATGAAGAATATCTTCATCAATTATTGGAGAGTGAACATTACCGTAGATTGGATAACAGGAAACTATCTCGTATCCGCTCTGCTGATTTCCCACATAAAAAATATCTGGAAGATCTCAATATTGATTTCCTGCCGGAAGATGCCAGAAAGAAGCTGAAAATATTGAAGAATCTCGATTTTATCAAAACCGGACAGAATGTTATCTTAGCTGGCAATCCCGGCACAGGTAAAACTCATCTTGCTATTGCTCTCGGAATTAAAGCCTGCATGGAAGATTTTAAAGTCCTGTTTACAACTATCCCAACTCTTATTACTCAATTGAAAGAAGCACAATCACTCGGATCGCTGCGTAGGATGGAACTTCGGTTTGAAAAATATGACCTGGTTATTTGTGATGAGCTTGGTTACATTTCATTTGATAAAGAAGGCTCAGAACTGCTTTTTACAAATCTCTCGTTAAGAGCCGGAAAAAAATCTACCATCATTACTACAAATCTCTCGTTTGAAAGATGGCAGGAAATATTTAAAGACCCTGTGCTGACTGCCGCAATGGTCGATAGATTAACGCATAAAGCATACATCATTAATATGAGCGGTGATTCGTATAGGCTAAAAGAAACTAAGGAATGGATGAAAAATGTTGACTAAAAACTGGGGACTTTTCAGCTGAAATTGTGGGTACTTTTCA
>JBNGDW010000135.1:0-1429 GCA_049975325.1 Cloacimonadia bacterium
GAAGTATGACAATCGAGTTTATACCTGCAGTCTGTCCCAAATGCGGAGGCGAGTTAAGAGTTCCTAACAATATTGATGTTATCAAATGCATGTATTGTGGAGCTGATATTATGATGAGTGAGCAATCATATTAAGGACCAAAATCCGAAAATGAAATAGAAAAATTCTTGATGTTTGCTAGAAGAGCTGCAGAAGCTGAAAATTATGAGGAGGTGTATTTATACACAGCCAAAACCCTAGAAATCGACCCTTCAAATAAAGAAGCCATGCTATTGAAAGGCTTTGCTTCGGGTATGCTTCTAAGAATTACTGAAGCTAAGAAATATTTTGAATGGGCAATAGGATTTCAATCAAAGGATTTTTATAATGATAGATTCAAAGAAGCCATTGAAGGGTTAACTGAATCCCAAAGATTATGTATTGCTTATTTGTATATCGGAAAAATAGCACATAACCTCTATTTTATTGTGCGAAGTTACATTGAAGAGGCAACAAATATTAGAAAACTTGGAAGGAGTGAAGCGCGTGAATTAAAAATAAATTCTCTTTATGATAAGGCAAATAAATTGAACGTTTCCCGAATTTATTTCTTAGTGTTATATTATCGCATCCTGGATGGAATTAGACATTCTCATGCTCCAGAAAATCAAGAAATTTATCGAAAACTGATATTTACAGTCATAGATAATATGCTAATTTATGAATCTACTAAATACAAACGGATGGAAATCAATATGAGAGAGGCAATCTCTTACAGCGATTTCATTATGCATGAATTATCTGGAACTGATTTAATAAGAAACGCGAATTTATTAAAAATTATCGATGGTTATAAAAACTCCTTGATACAATAAAAAGACAGTTAGAGAAAGAAAATTCTTTGATTGCTACTGTATGTCCAACCCATCGAGCTGTCGCTTTTTATCATGTATATTTTGAGATAGGAGTATTATGAAGAACCTTTTCAGCCATATTATCCAAAAAAGATATTCACACGCATATGAAGACATCGCAACAGATGCTTTAGCCTATATATTAAATACGCATGACACTGCTCGGCAAGCCATGATGCAGTTTCTCCGTTCAATAGAGCCAGCTTTACCTGACCTCAACTTCAATACCCAAATTGTAGAAGGGACCATTCGTCCTGATATGTGGGGATATTCTGGGAATAAAACCTTCTTATATGTTGAAGACAAATTTTGGGCTGGTTTAACAGAGAACCAACCCGTGAATTATTTAGAGGAACTAAGAAAATATGATAACCCTACCCTCCTTTTAGTTGTTGTGCCTGGCGCACGGGAACAAACAATGGTAATTGAACTGATTCGCAGGATTATGGAGGCTGGGATTGGATTTACAGAATGTGATGCTCACCATAAGGGAATAGTATGGCAGATACAGACTGATATCGGCCCTTCACTAACCC
>JBNGDW010000135.1:1439-2965 GCA_049975325.1 Cloacimonadia bacterium
AGAATACTTGGAATAATTAAAAAAGGTGCAGAAAATCAAGCAGCAGCAAAAGAAGATATCAAGCTATTGCAGTCTTTATGTGATGCAGCAGATATTGATAAATTCATACCCTTCAATGCGTCGAACTTGAATAATCAACTCACGCCAGCACTCATCCTGCAATTGGGTCAGGTTATCCGAGATGCAGGAGCGATAGGAGAACGAAAAGGATTCTTAATTAAAGGCAGACTGACAGCCGCTGCTACCTTTTCTGGCTTTGGGGTTTATTATTGGTTCAATAAACAAAATAGTGTAGGAGTTTGGATTGGCGTGGAATATGAATGTTGGAAAACCTATGGTATTTCACCTTTATGGTTAAGATTTTCTAACACTGAAGACTTTGGACGGGCTTCTGAGATTGAACCCGTGCTGAGAGCTCTGTCAAAAAACAATCGCTTCATCCAGAAACTTGATAATGGCTATATAGTTGTACCGATTAACCTTAAAACTGGGAGTGAAAAAGACCAGGTCGTTAATGATGTTGCTAAGCAATTAGAGGACATCGCTGATGTCTTAGCTAATGTTCCAATGATTGAAGGATAAACAACCTTGACAAATTTCCCTCAACATCTCCAAGATTTTATTCATAATTTGAGCTGGACATTTGCGAAAACAATGCCCGAATGGCCCCATGAATACATTGTGCGAAGCCAGGTAGATGAAGACTTATTTGTGGAATTTATTCACCATATCCGTTCCTTTGGCTATGAAGGAAGGTTTTACAATAAACCAATCATCTACTTTGATTTTGACGATATGACATATTGGACGATGGGCGCGCCAATTAACGAGACAATTATTATAAATCGATGTAAGAAGAAAGATACATTCGCAGAGAGATTAAATTCAGGCTGTTTACCAGACAAGTAATTAGCCAAAGTTGGTAATTTTATAGAAAGGGAAACTTTGAAGTTTGATATTGGCCTCCAATGTAAGAGTGACAACAGATTTAAGGCAAAAGCTCGATTACATCAGTCACTCTACCGTGCTCAAGTTTTACAAGTTGGGTATCAGAAGCATGGCAATTGGCTTAAGGAAGAAGATGGCAGGAAATTGCTAAATTATTATGATGACTTTGGAATCAGAAAGTTAAAACAAGCTCGTTTTCCCACTTATAGTAAAAATCGTGACGGAAATTTATTGAATAGCGAGCACATACCATTTAATTTTTTTGGTCCTTTGGCTGCCGATTTCATTTTGGCGAACAAAATTTTAAGCTCGATATTACCTATTGATTATGATGCCATCTTGGAATTGAACATTGATTATAAACCAAAACCTAAAGCAAGATATTGAGTTGACAGTACTGCTTTTGACGTGTATATCATAGCAAAATGTAAAAAGGAGATTATTGGTATAGGTGTAGAAGTCAAATACACTGAGGGGCCTTATATGGCTAAAGAAGAGTCAACGGAAATGGCTAGAGTTAAGGATAAGAATTCCTCATATTGGCAAACCACATCAAAATCCCAAACTTTCATTGAGGA
>JBNGDW010000136.1:0-2816 GCA_049975325.1 Cloacimonadia bacterium
CATCTAACTTCATATTCTCAGCATATGCACTGTCATTGTGATTCTTGGAGGACATTTTTCTAAAAATTGACCAACTTTCTCCATTATGGGTAAACCATATAGTAACCCAAAATTCATAAAGGTCTTCCTCATAGGCGTTGAGATTTAATAAAGACGTAGGACGAATTGGTTGCCCCTTCCTGTCGTGGACTTCGCCGTATAAGGCCCACAATATTGCCCTTTGCAGGGATGTCTTGCCTTGGCCATTACCACCCCGTATAATATGGACACCATTATGTATGGAATTAAATATTATTTCATGGTCCCAGTAAAATGGGCCGAAATTGTGAATAGATATTTTTTCAATTATCATTTTCGATGCCCCATCTCTGTGAAAGGACCAATTTAATTTGCTCTTGGCATTTTCCCCTATCTTCAGATAATGGATTTTTGATAACTATCGCCAGAATTTCTTTCAAAATATCATCGGGCACTTTGAACTCTCTGCTATTGCTGATATTAATAAGCGCGTTTAGTAGTTCATTTTGGGTCACCTTTCGGGCCTCCTTATCAATTTTGTATATTTATCTTGGCATCTGATTCGATGTCAACATCATATTCTTGACATATTTTCCATAAATCATGTGTTATATCCCTATTATCTGCATAATTAGCAAATTCCCAAGCTCGTGCTAACTCGCCTTTGACCATTGAGTCATGATTGTCTTCATCGACATAATTTGACTTAGGAAGAACTATACTATCAATTATTATTGATTTCCTCTTATCTATAGCCTTTCTGAGTACCCTTCCACGTCTCTGAATATATTGTCGAGGATTAGTAGAAGACGCTAAAATAAGCGCCCCATCAACGGATGGTATATCGACACCTTCGTCAAGACATCTTATACTTACGACTATACAGGGATTGTTCTCAAGGAATGTCAAAGCACGTCCTCTCTCCTCAGGGTCCATTTTTGAGTGATATGTTAGAACAGGTAGAAACTTATAAGCGTTTCGGAGCGAACTTGCTACGGCATTCATTTGCTTTTTATCATCACAATAAATTATCCATTTTCCATTTTTTGTATATTTTTCGTATATTGCTTGGTTGGCACATGCAATCTTTCCGGATGCTTGTTTTATTATTCGAGCTCGTTTGATTAATAATAATTGTAACTTATTATCTGATTTACTTGTTCCACTATTTATTAATTTTTTATTATTGATAGCAATAATTTGGTTTATCCTCCTTGTCAAATCATCATATTCTGATTGCTCTTTATCAGTAAGATTAACTAAATAAAAGAAGTAATCATAATTGCACAGATAAGTGCCAATTATCGGGACCTCTTCAGAATCAGTCCTTGAAAGTTTTACTTTACCACCAAGCGGTAAATTAAATACAGGCTCAGAACCGAACGATTTTTTAAGAATTTCGTCACCTTCAGGATCAAATAATCTTTCTGGTGTTGCCGATAACCCCAACCTCTTTTCAAAGCTTATTTTTAAAATATTTCGATTTTTATGACTTCCAAGTCGATGAACTTCATCTGCGACCAGAATTGGGTTTTCAGCTTGGCTTATGTACTCAAGAAAATCTTGTGTGGAAGCGCTACTCATAGTTGCTAATATGAAGCGTGGTAATGATGAATCTGAGACGAAAACCCTTTTTAGTTTATTGGCCCTCCAATTATTACCCCCACCTACCAAAAGTATTGGAATGTCTGGATAAAATTTTCTTATTTCATTATACCATTGTGACATGAGGATATTACTTGGAACTAAAATTAAGATTGTTCGACCTTCCTTGAGCAAATCTTTAATTGCTAATAGAGCGGTAATTGTTTTTCCAGTGCCTGTAGCCATCGATAGTATACCTATATATCCCGAAGATTCCCATGCTTTAATTGCTTCTTCTTGAAAGTAACGTGGTAAAATCTGGTTCGCGGACTTTTCATCGATAGACGGCGACCTCATTTTAGCACCTACTCTGCAATCCTCAAAACTTGAATGCGAACGAAATTTATCAAGGACTTCGCGTTCGACTTTAGTTAATAATCTTACCCGAGTTCTCCTTGTGCCACCAGCAAAAAGCCTTTCGAGGTAATCCACCTTTCGTAAGCATTTTTTAGCTTCGAATTCATTACCCCAACTACGATAAACATCAAATTCTTCATCATTGCCCCAAAAATCTAACGAACTAATTGCCCTTCTGGTTTCATTTCCCGATCCAGAAAATACCACAATATTTCCACGACTATCAAAAAACACACCTATTTTTCTGTGATAAATACCGCCTAATCTCATGGCAACATACAAATCCAGAGATCCTTTTTCAATTAAAAGCCTTAGCATATTGAGACAATCAAGCTCTTTAGGATTTCTTGACATAGATTCAAATGCATGTATTAATGTGCCTTCCCATTGTTCGCTTAATTTCCTATATCGGTTTTCGTATCCCTCTCTGGCGGCGTTCTCTTCTTCCTCTGGTATATCCGGAGAGCAGATTATCCTTATCTTACCCCCTCTTATTACAAAATCTAATAAATCTTCGCCCAGCTCCTTATATATATTGGCCCTAAAATAACCAACCGCTCTATCATATGTCTCTGAAACTCTAAGGCATGGTGCATAAAAATCTTTTATTATATTATCCTCTTCAGTATCGTATTCCGATTTTAAAATAATATCACTAAGACACGCTCTTTCTGTATTATTATCTCTAATCTCATCCCATCCCATAAATCAAGCACCTATCATCTAAAACATCAAGACATGCCTCGAATTATTAGATACCTCAAATAGAGAAAGAAAGGATCTCATTATATATTACT
>JBNGDW010000137.1:0-2788 GCA_049975325.1 Cloacimonadia bacterium
CAATATCAGAAGGAGAATATTAATGACAAAATACAGGTCAATGAAGCGAATTTAAAGGCATTTTATGAGAAAAATAAAGATGAATATTTTACCAAAAAACCTCAAGCAACAATATTGCATATAGAAACCACGACTATTGACAGTGCAAACCTTGCCCTTAAGGAACTACAGGCTGATTCTGAATTTGTAAATGTAATGAAGAAATATTCAACTAATGATTATTCCCGGAAAAGAAATGGCAAACTAACAGTAACTCAAGGGAGTAGAATCAGTGGCATTGGAGAATCTGCTACCCTGGATAGTCTTATCTTTTCGGCAGAGATTGATTCAATTCTTGGTCCCATAAAGGTAGAAGACGGGTATCATATAATAAAGGTGGTAGAAAAAGATATGTCGAAATATAGACCTTTTGATGAGGTAAAAAATGAAGTAGAAAGGCTATATAGAGCGGATAAAGAGGTTGCCATTCGCAAACAATTGATAGATAGCCTTGCTACTGAATATTACACAACCGTTGATACTCTCACCCTCTCTACCCTTGACCTTGCAAAAGCAGATACATCTTTGCAATATTCACAAACCCAACTTATCAAATCTCCTTTTCCCGAGATAAGTTTTACGATTAAAGATTTTGCAGAGGAACTGCAGCGTCTGCCAGAACCTCATAAACAAAGACTTGATTCATATGAGGGAAGAAAACAGTATTTAATTGAGAAGATGGGGCAAAACCTTATGTACTATGATGCGTTACAAAGAGGTTACGAAGAGCATCCTGAACTTAGAGAGCTGCTTGCGCGTCTCAAAATGGTAAGCATTCTGAGAGAATATTATAAGCAAAATGTCACTGAACAGATTACTGTATCAGATGAGGAGGTTCGCAGGATATACGATGAGGAGAAAGATGAGAAATACTTTATACGCGCATCTGCCAGAGTTTATCAATTTGTTTTTGATGATATAGAAACTGCTCAAGAGGTCTATCAAAAAGCGCTCAACTCAAAAGATTTAGAAGATGAAGGAGAGCTTGCTAAATTGATAGAAGGATATCCTGATTCTCAAGCAAGAAGTGGAAGACTCGGTCAAATTTATGAAGATGGGTCTGTGCCTGGACTGGGCGAGGATTCGGTTTATGTTAATAAGATATTCTCTACTCCAGCAGGAGAATTTAGCGATATTTTCCAGAACAAAAATGGTGAATATGTGTTTTTCAAAGTCCTTTCATATAAGCCCAGCTCATACAGAGATTTTAATCAGGTAGCTCCAACTATTAAAAATAGATTATACCAGAATAAGCAACAAGAACGATTTGTAGCGCTACAAGAGCAAGCCAAAGAAGAATACAATCTTCGGCTCTATCCAGAAAAATTAGAAAAGAAACTACCTGTAGACTCATTATACAGACTTGCAGAAGAGAAGATGGCAAAGGAACAGTATTCCTCAGCACTTCGGTATTATGATCAAATCATAAAGTATTATCCCAATAATCAGGATGATTATAAGGCAACCTTTATGAAAGGTTTTATCTATTCTGAGTATCTTAATAATCCTGAAAAAGCCCAGGAAGCATTTGAGAAAGTGCTCACATATCCAGAAGATGATCTTCACGAATCCGCTCGTTATATGTTAAAGGCTATCAAGGGTGAAGATGATGTGATAGAAAAGATTAATCCTTGAAAAGTTTTTCGATGAGATGGCAAGAGTAAAATTAGAACATGTAAGCAAGATCTTTGATGGTTCTGTGGTTGCGGTAAAGGATGCAAATTTAGAGGTTGAAGACAAGGAATTTGCTGTGCTGGTTGGCCCTTCTGGCTGTGGCAAGACTACAATCCTCCGTATGATAGCAGGTCTGGAAGATGTTTCGGAGGGGAAAATCTATATTGGTGACAAGATGGTTAATAATGTACTTCCCAAAGATCGTGATATCGCAATGGTATTCCAGAATTACGCCTTGTATCCCCATATGTCTGTCTATGATAATATGGGATTTGCCCTTAAATTAAGAAAGGTGCCAAACCCTGAGATTGACCATAGTGTTAAATCAGCAGCAAGGCTGCTTGGGATTGAATCCCTTCTTGAAAGAAAGCCTAAGCAGCTTTCTGGCGGTCAGAGGCAGCGTGTCGCACTTGGCAGGGCTATTGTCCGTAAACCAAAGGTATTTCTTTTTGATGAACCGTTGTCAAACCTGGACGCAAAGCTCCGTGTGCAAATGAGAGCAGAAATCATCAAACTCCACAGGCAACTGGCTACCACTATAGTATATGTGACGCATGACCAGGTGGAAGCAATGACAATGGGGAGCAAGATTGTTGTAATCAAGGATGGAGAAATTCAACAAATTGATTCACCTATAAATGTATACAACCATCCAAGCAATAAATTTGTGGCAGGCTTTATCGGCAGTCCGGCTATAAACTTTTTTGAGGGCTCGCTCGCCAGCAAGGGGGAGAAATTATATTTTGTAGCACAGGGCTTGTCCTTAGAGATCCCCCCCCAAATTTCTGCCCAGCTTACCCGCCGGCTGGCGGGCGGCAAATCTATTATACTCGGCATCAGGCCAGAGGATATTTATCATAAGCCATATTCTGCCAATGCAGAAATGCCTGCTGAATTACAAGCTCTTGTGGAGGTTGTTGAGCCACTTGGCTCAGAGTATATTGTTAGATTTATCATCGATGAATCTCTCTTTACTGCCCGCCTTGCACCAAAAGAACAACCCAAAATGGGAGAAAAGCTGGACATAGTCTTTGATATGAGCAAAGCCCACTTTTTTGACCCTAAAACAGAGAAA
>JBNGDW010000138.1:0-2780 GCA_049975325.1 Cloacimonadia bacterium
GCGAGGTCTACGATTGTCAAAGAGCGGAAGTACACGTCAGTACCTAAAGAACCGCCGGACCGATCACCTTATTTTCGTCACCCCGTGGTCCAAAGAGTGGGGAGTACCGCAACTTTCGGTTCTTGTAAAAGATGATGTGATATCGCTTTTAATTGTCGAAGCAAAAGACATGCATAAAGGCTCCCAAACACAGGCCGAAAAACAGCTAAAAGACTCCATGCAGAATATGGGACTTTCTCAATATCTTTCTGATCCTAAGATAAAACAAATACGCGGCAAGGGTGCTTATATTTTTTCGGAACTCAAAGTAAGGTGATTACTCACCATTTAAAAGAATCGCCCCGAGACAAAAGGGACTATCGTTTGAACATCTTGTAGGGTTTATTCAACCGTTTTTCGCCTAGAAAGAAAAGGAAGCGATAAAGTTAAAAAACTTGATAAATCCGGAGCTCTGACACTTTTGAGGTTCTGTCGAATAATTAATAATGCATTACATCTCATAGAGGAGGATGCGCCATGCAATTTCATATAAAGCAAATAATTCGCGACTTTGAGCACGCCCTTGCGAGAATAGTGTTGTATTGCGTCAGCGAGGCCCCACTAACTTTCGGGGTAAGAAAAACCATAAGGATATTGAAGGGAGCGAAATCAACCTTTGTCATCGACCAAAACCTTCATCAACTCGATACTTACGGAATACTTCCAACTCTAACTAACGAGTATTTACGCACGGTCATAGATGTCTTACTTGAATGCGGTTTACTTGAGGTAGAAATGGTCTCGCAGTATGAGAACAGGCCTATTCTGAAATTGACTCCAAAGGGTCTAGAGTTCCTATCGGGAAAAGACGATAGTGATGTGCCATTTGTGGAAACACTTTCGGACAAGGAGATAATTCAACTGACAAAGGAAGAACAGGAGTTCTTTGAAAGGCTGAGACGATTGCGTCTCAAGATAGCGGTCGCCAAAGGATTGCCTGCTTACACCATTTGCCATGACACTGTATTGAGAGAGATTGCTAAATTAAAGCCGACTACGCCGGAAGCCTTGCTCACCGTAAGTGGCATAGGCGAAAAGTTCGTCACGAACTATGGCGACCTCTTTCTGGAAGAAATCGAAGCCGCTTCGGGAGAACCAACGAAAGGGCAATCCCACAATGCCTTATGCCCAAAATATTTAGAAAAAGCTTAAGGGACTGAAGAGAACCTAAAAGATTAAGCTACGTCCTAAAAAACTGGACCAAAGCTTAAGGGGATATCAGGGCTGGCGGAAGCCAAAAAGAAGAGGGTTCATTACACGGTTTTACATAAGAAGTTGAAGCTGAGACAAAGGGAGGAGGCGAATTGGTTTGGCTTCTAATAGGGAGAAAAGGATTCGGGTAGAGGAATTGTTGGGAATTGTAGAAGGAATAAAGAAAGAAATGGAAGAGCATCAAAGGGCAGCAAAGGAAGCTTTGGAGGAAATTCAAAGCCGAAAATCAGAATTTGAAGAACAAGGCAACAAAATAACAGAACAGCTAAAAACAACCAGAGAAGCTGCTGAAACAATAGAAATCAAAATGGACGAAATCGAAAAACTAGGAACAAACGCAAGGAAACTCATTGAAGAAATAAATGACGTAAAAAGTAATGTTGAAGAATCAGAGGATTACATCAACGATAACATGGGAAAAATAAGCACACTCCATTCTGAATACGAAGATTTAAGAGAAAAAATCGAAGCACTCTTACCGGGAGCAACTGGAGCTGGTTTAGCTAAATCCTTTTATGACAGAAAAACAACGTTAGAAAAAAGGATAAATTATGCAAGTTGGGTTTTTTACGGTGCAATCGGTCTTCTTTTTGTTTTAGGGTTTTCGGTTTTTAAAGAATCCATTGTTGCAAGTTCTCCATCCGAAATTTTAGCGATATTCCTCCAAAAATCACCATATTTTTTAGGAGTCCTCTTGTTAATAGAGTTTTCCAGAAGGCAATATAGCAGTGCTCTAAAACTAGAAGAAGATTACGCTTTCAAAGAAGCTACGTCAAAGTCGTTTGATGGCTATCAAAAAGCTATGGCTAAACAAAAAATAGGTGAAAAAACACTAGCAGAAACACTAGGACAAAATGTTTTGCAGATACTAGCGGAACGTCCCGGAAGGTTAATTACGGACGAAAACGTTTATGCGTACGAAAAATCAGAATATGACGAAGATAAGATAGGAGAAATCGGCAATTTAATTCCAGAACCCTGGTTAAGATTATTTGATTGGTGCAGACACCCAGTTTTAGGGATCATGATTTTTGGTGCCCTGCTTATCTTTATTGGATTTGCTATTGGATCTTTTATTAAGAATCTTTAGGAAATATGTTTGTTTCGCGAACTACTTCCCCCAAAATGGATCAAGATTTTTTGTTGCTGCCACGACTCAGACGTAAACCAAAATTGGAAGGAAACAATCGCCTTATTTTCGTGAACCGTTGGTCCAAAGAGTGGGGAGTACTGCAGATGAATAAAGGTTGTAAGCAACTGTAAAATAGGTGTTTTCCAATCAGAAACCGGGAGGGCAAAATGCCTGTTGCTGAAAATGAACTGACAGAAGTTGCTTTGAAAGAGAACATACCTCAACTATTTGCAGATATCTTCTTTAGTAATTTGGACCGTCACTTCAAAGTAAGGGATTTGGATGCAGCAAAACAAGAAACCTTGAAAGCTGTTTTGGCTGAGTATTTTAAAGAAAAGCCTGTATAGTGCTCCCCATAGCCAACAGGCCACAAATAAGACACGATATAAGGGTGTCT
>JBNGDW010000139.1:0-2767 GCA_049975325.1 Cloacimonadia bacterium
AATGCCGCCTCATTCATATTCATCACTTTAATTATGAGGTAAATTTTTTAACTTCGGTCATAATAATCTCTTGGATTTCTTGCAGTCTTTTTTCTGAAGTTGCTTCAAATCGTAATACAAGCACAGGCTGCGTATTGGAAGCCCGCACAAGTGCCCAGCCGTCATCAAAGGTTATCCGCATACCATCAATATCAATGATGTGGTAACCTTGTTTAGCGAAATGATTCTTGATTTTTTCTACTACCTCGAATTTTTGTTCATCGGCACAGGGGACTCTGATTTCTGGAGTATTGTATCCTTTGGGAACATCAGCAAGTAATTTACTAAGTGGTTTTTCTTGCCTGGATAAAAGCTCAAGCAACCTTCCGCCAGCATAAATTGCATCATCAAAGCCAAAGTAGCGGTCACGGAAGAACATATGCCCACTCATTTCACCACCAAGAAGTGCACCGGTCTCTTTCATTTTCTGTTTTATAAGGGAATGTCCAGTCTTCCACATCAAAGGGGTTCCTCCCTGTTTTTTGATATCATCATAAAGGTTTTGTGAAGCCTTAACTTCTGATATAATCATTGCACCAGGGTGCTTTTTTAGAATATCTCTTGCAAAAAGGAGCAGAAGATGATCACCCCAGATAATATTTCCTTGCTCCTCTATAACGCCAATTCTATCTCCATCTCCAGCGAATCCGATGCCAAGGTCAGCGTTTTCCTTCTGCACAGTTTTAATTAAATCCTGAAGATTGTCTAGCATGGTTGGATCGGGATGATGGTTAGGAAAGTTTCCGTCCATTTCTTCGTATAAAGAGATAACTTTACATCCCAATTTTCTATAAAGCGAGGGAGCCACTGGGCCGGCAGTCCCATTAGCTGAGTCTACCACCAGAGTTAGTGGACGCTCCAGTTTCAAATCTTTGAGAAGGTAATCCTGATAGTCTTGGATGATATTCTCATATTTTCTATAGCTCCCCTTTCCAGTTGTAAATTCTCCCTCTTCAGCTATCTTTCTAATTTTCTGAATCTCCTCACCATAGATAGAAAAAGAGCCAACACAGAGTTTAAATCCGTTAAAATCTGGTGGGTTATGACTTGCAGTAATCATGATTCCTGCCTCGGCTTTTAGATATTCAATAGCAAAATATAATAGCGGAGTAGGCACGGTCCCAACATCAATCACATCACATCCGCAAGCAACAAGGGCATCTGAGACGATTCTGCGAAATCTATCCGAACTTAATCTGCAGTCTCCCCCAATTGCTATTGTCTTCAATATTTTTCTCTGGATATGAGTGGCAAAAGCGCGAGCAATTTTATCTACAGTTTCTTCAGTTAAATCTCTATCAACAACTCCTCTAACATCATATTCCCGAAATATCAAGGGATTTATCATTTCTTTACCTCCATCAGGTTTTTTCAAGATGAGTCAAAAAGATTTTTCAAATATTTTTTATGCTACAGTGATATTCTGATCAAGATAGACATTTTGGATCGCGTTTAGAAGCTCGATTCCCTCTTTCATCGGTTTCTGGAAAGCCTTGCGTCCTGAGATAAGTCCCATGCCGCCTGCTCTTTTATTTATCACCGCTGTTCGAACTGCTTGAGCGAGGTCATTTTTGCCAGAAGGACCGCCTGAATTTATCAATCCAACTCTTCCCATATAGCAGTTTGCTACCTGATACCGCACAAGATCAATTGGATGATCAGATGTGAGTTCGCTATATACTTTATCATGCGTGCGGCCAAACTTCACTGCGAGATAGCCACCATTATTTTCAGCCATTTTCTGTTTTACAATATCAGCCTCTATTGTAACGCCGAGATAGTTTGCCTGCCCTGTTAAATCTGCACTTACATGGTAGTCTTTCCCTTCCTTTTTAAAAGCAGAGTTTCTCAGATAGCACCAAAGCACAGCTACCATGCCGAGCTCATGAGCCATTTCAAAAGCCTCGCTAATCTCTACTAACTGTCTATTTGATTCTTCTGAGCCGAAATAAATCGTAGCACCTACTGCAACCGCACCCATTTCATATGCTTGTTTCACGCTTGCGAAAAGAATCTGGTCATATTTATTGGGATATGTGAGCAATTCATTATGATTTATCTTCAGTATAAATGGAATCTTATGTGCATATTTTCGTGCAGCTGAGCCCAAAACCCCAAGAGTAGAAGCGACTGCATTACATCCGCCTTCAATCGCCAATTTTACTATATTTTCAGGGTTAAAATATATCCTATTCGGTGCAAATGACGCTCCTGCAGAATGTTCCACACCCTGATCCACGGGTAATACCGATAGATATCCGGTGTTAGCAAGTCTTCCATGTGAAAAAAGAGCTTGCATATTCCTCAAGACAGGGGTAGGCCTATCCGAATCTTTTACAACCTTATCCACAAAATCAGGTCCTGGTAAGTGTAATTCTTCTTTAGGAATTGTTGCACATTTGTGGTTAAGCAAGTCCTCGGCCTCTCCACCCAAAAGCTCAACAATTTTACCTGTGTAGTCACTCATTGCTCCTCCTTAGCAAGGTTTATTGTTAAATTTATATCATATCTGTTATTAGGCAATAGATTATTTCACAGTTCTGCCTTTCGAGCTATTAGCAAGCAACTCCGCTAAAACTCTCTTTATTTTCTGAAGCGCAATCCCTCTATGACTTATCTTATTTTTTTCTTCTAATGACATTTCAGCAAAGGTCTTTTGCGTTGAATCGTAGATAAATATAGGGTCATAGCCGAAACCCTCATCTCCCCTCTCTTCATACCCAATAAA
>JBNGDW010000140.1:0-810 GCA_049975325.1 Cloacimonadia bacterium
CCCATACACTGTCAATGCGCTCCTATGCTCGGTGAAAGCAGAAGAACTAAGCGGAAAACTCTTTGATGGCGAAATCTTGTTTGTGGAATATACAGACCCCGGATATATGCTCTTCAAAAAAACAGAAAAAGAAGTTAATAAATATGTAAAGCTTTATTCTAAAGAGCCCCCGGTCATTTTCCTTCAAAACCATGGCATCATAGTATGTGGAGAAAATCCAGGTGATATACATACCCAGACCGATAGGATTACAGGTGTCATTAAAAGTCTTTTTACAAAAAAGCTTCCTGCATTGGATCATTTACCAGCCGGGAAGGATACTAAAAGAATAATGGACAGGTTCAATAAATACCTGGACAGCCGTGGGCTTAAGTCCGTATTTAATAGTAATGACCTGATAAGATTGTATGTCCAGGGAGATATGGAATTTACCAGGACCGCCAGACCCTTTATCCCTGATAATATTGTTTATTGTAAATCCGAATACCTTTTTTCCAGCGGGAAAGCTGAAAAAATCATACGTGATATGGAATCTTTTGAATCCAGAAACGATTACTATCCCAGGATCATTGGGCTTGAAAAAGCGGGCTTGCTGTCGCTTGGCAATAACGAACAATCGGCTGCCAGGTCGATGGAAGTATTCCAGGATATGATGAAGATATGTTACCTGTCAGAAAATTTCGGAGGCCCAAAATTCCTTACCCGGGAACAAATTAATTTCATTGACAGATGGGAAGCTGAAATTTATAGGAGGAGTAAATAATGCTTTCATTAATATATGTGTCGGCTAAGGTTGATTAGTTTTTAATG
>JBNGDW010000140.1:820-2698 GCA_049975325.1 Cloacimonadia bacterium
CCTTACCCCACCCCCCTACGCGCGGTGGCAGGGTGGGTAGGATTGAACCCTTTACCCACAGGTGTGACTGTGGCTATTACTATTTACCGCCTCCGGAGGTACTGGAGTTTGGCTAATTTCTTATATAAAAAATTGCAGATTGTAGGGTGTTCACATAATTTTTACTGGTTTTTAATTTATGTTGTTGTTTGACGAAGCCTGAGAAATTGCCATATCCTACTGCTTTGGCCCACAATTGCGTTCGCAGAAGGTTAATTATCTCGCTTGTAGTAAGCCTTTGTTGTCTTTTAGCAGGATACCATTTTGGTCGTGGCAAGATCGTTTCGCGGTTTTTATCTTTGTGTGCTTTATGAGCAGCGATCAACAGGAAGCCATAAATTGCAGCAATGAAAGAAGGAACTTTCTCAACGGATTCTTTTGTTCTTACCTGGGCCTTCCCACAACCCAGAATGGTCTTTTGATCTCTGAAGTTTACTTCTATTTCCCATCGCCATAAATATGCCTGCAAGAGTTTTTCTACATCCAGATTTTTGTCGGTGCAAATAAGATAGGCTGGGTCTTTATGCAGAAAATCCGATTTCCTGGTAAGCCTGTAATATAAAGGCTTGACAATAACAAGTTGAAAATTATGGATTCCACTATCCACACGCCATTTCACATCTTTCACCACTTTAACCTTGAACTCATGTGTTTTCCCGGTAGTCCATGCTTTAACTGTCTGCCATTCGTATTTGTCAGATTTACGGATTTCTTCCGGTGTGGGAAGGCGATTGCCATAAACCTTTTTCCTGCCCAATTTTTCAAAAGTGTCCGGCAATTCATATAAACGACTATCTTTTCTGATACGGCCAATAAGAGTTACTTTCTGGGGAAGTTCCGTCAATACTTTTTTATTTGTATAGCTTCCATCGACGCTCAGATAGAGCTCTTTATCTTCTGCTCCCTGCTCATCAAGCTTTTGCCTTAGATGATTTATGCGCAGGCTTCCCTGTAGACTTAAATTTGTCTGTTTCTTCTGTTCTTTATAAAAATCAATTTGTTCTTTGGAGGCCTTTTTTGGAATTTTCCTGGCCGTTGGACAATGATGAAAATCTATGGGGATTGCTCTGGATTGACTTATACCACTTTTATCTGGTAATGCCAATGATATTTGCAGGAATCGTTGACCCCAAATGAGATTGTTTTGAAAAGGAGGTCCTAACGGATCTCTGCGCCATGATGTCCCATAAATTTTTTTGCCTGTTTTCCTGATGTGCGTATCATCCATATGGGCGACAATCATTTGATCGGGCCCCAGTTCTTTAAGCACTTCTTCGCGTGATACATCGAATAACTTTTCAGTATCTATTCGTCCACCTGCAAATAATCTATATGCGGCGGACCAATCTACGAATTGTTGACCCGTTGCTGTTAATATCCCAGAGATAGTCTGCCGTCCAAGACAGGTGAGAGCACCATAAGCAAATTGCCTGGCACGTTCTGCAGTTCTGTCCTGATTAAAAGCACCTCTGGAATGACTTAACAAGCTGTCCAGCTCGTTCATTAAGGTTCTTTTTTGGTCTTCAGTTTTTTTTTCAATTCAGCAACTGCTTCATCATTTCTTAACAAGACTAACCTTTGGTTGTCGTCAATAAGCCATTCTGCAATTTCCCCTCGTTGAAATTCCATGGCTTTGGCTATTGCAGCAGGAAAATTTATATACCACTGCTCGCTTTTAGCCCTTTTAATTAATTGAATTTTTGTCGGGTATCCCATAATTTTAATATAACTAGTTGTATAACTAGATATAAAAGTCCAAAAAAATCAGCAATTAATCAAATATTTAATGCTGTTTTTATTAACAAATAGTAAATTTATCTAGTAAAAGGCCAAACTCCA
>JBNGDW010000141.1:0-2632 GCA_049975325.1 Cloacimonadia bacterium
GGATCGACGACGGAAGTGAAAAAGGCATTAAAATCAGGCTTATAGGTGTCGATGCCCCCGAGACAAGAAGAACCAGGACTAAGGAAATTGGTTTCTATGCACAGGAATCCGGGCAATACCTTAAAAACCTTATCGAAGGCAAAAAGGTAAGGCTGGAATATGATGTTGACACCCTTGATCTCTATGGACGCACACTCGCATATGTATATACGGAAACCAATCTCTTTGTCAATGCCGAGCTGGTCAGGAGGGGCTACGCCATGGTCATGACCGTCCCGCCGAATGTCAGGTACGCTGAAAAGTTTGTCCGGCTTGCCCGCAAAGCACGCATGAAGGAGAGGGGCTTGTGGGGAGAGGAGAAATGACTGATATCTACCTCAAAATATAGTGATATGTAATCGTTCCTGTCTGTATCACCGGGGCATCGGGTTTACGGTCAAATTTTGCTGCCATGGCAGCATCACGTGCTTATTATGTTACTGAAATCCTTTCAAGCTTATTGATGATAATATTCTTTTGATCTTCCATAATGATAGGATTTAAATGACATTCAATAATCTCGTCTCGTGAAGGATGAGTTAGTATTTCTTTACTCATATTTTTAAGGAAGTCATGAACATCTGCCCCGGCATTTCTTACATCTTCGACAAGCTCTTTATTGTTCTCAATAACGTAAATTATATCTTCGAAATCATGACTCATTCTTGGATCACTTCCTCGACTTTTATATGCTTCCCATTTTGAAGCCAGGAATAAACTGACAGGTAGGATTCTTATTACATTACTCCCAAGTTTGAAAGGAATTGCTTTACTAAAACCTGGTTTGAGCCATCTATTTGTAGGGCCCAGTGGCGTTTCTTCGTATGGTATAAAATCAATCAGAATGTTTTTGTATTTGTATCTGTACAATACCTTCTCTGTTAGAGCGGGAAATATATTTTTGGTGGCAAGTCTTATTCGTAACTGATCCATTTGGGAATAAGTACTTACTTGTACAGATATATCAATATCTGTGGTTGGCCTCGGTTGGTCAGCACCTTCATCTGTTGCGTAGAGGCTTAAAACAGCTCCACCAACGTAGAGAATTTCTTCATTTAATTCGTTAAGGACAGATGCTACTGTCTCAACTGCCTTTAGATTTACATATTTATTTTTAATCATTTCCGATTCTATCCCTGATCATTTCGAAAGCAATTTTTCTTTCCCTTACTTTACCTATTCTCAGAGCATCACTAAGGGCCATAAGCTCGTAATACTCTTGATCCTTGAGACATGCTTCTGGTGTATTTGGGTGTAGTGGTTCAATAGCCTGCCCTCTTATATCACCTTTTGCATAAGGCCAGACATAATGTTCTTCACTAAATATCTGATTATTTAAAGGAGGTGCTGAATGAGCAGTTCCTATCCCACGTACCATGGCACCGGGTTGTTGAGGGTAGACATATGGCAAACCGAATTGAAGAAAGTCCAGTAAAGACATTTTTTTGATGCCCTTTTTATCACTACTTAGCAATCCCGCTATAAGGGAGCGATTCAGACTTTCACTTATTTCACTCGCACTGATACCAAGTTCATATGCTAAATCTTTCATGTACCATTGATGCCGACCTTTGCTGGCTATTTTTAATAACACGGCAATATCATGAGGACGCATGCCACTGTGTTTCTTCATTTATTTTTACATTTGATTTACACAAAGATACAAAATTAATTTGCAATTCGCGAATCGCGAATCAGATTGAGTGTCAGATTAACCACAGATTCGTATTATCAGTCCCATAGGAGAATATCCATATCTTGCACCTTCTCCATTTTGCCATCGCATTTCGGACAGGGACGCAGATTATTATCCCATAATACCAGGTATTTAAGTTGTGCAACTTTTTTTCTGTAAAATTGTTAATTGACTTCCAGGGAATATCTTAAGATAACCGATTATCGCAATGCCAGAAGAATATATCCCCGGCCCGGTAAAAAATATTTTACCTATCCTGATCAAATAGTTAACTTTGAATATGATTATACATCACAATAACAGAGTCCGACAGATAATTCATAGTAATCAATACATACCATACCACAATGGAAAAAGAACTATTTGTAATACAGGATGAAATAAGGCAATCAAATAACTATCTGCGGTCAATCAGGAACTGGATTGCTTTTATAGCAATAGTGCTGATAATTATCCCTATAGCGTTTTACATTTTAGTCATTTTAGGAGTAGGTGTGGCGCTTATGGCATAATACTGCCTTCGACTGCTCCTTTGTTTCATGATTTGTCATTTTTCATTAACTTATGCAATTATTTGATGTAATACAATCTTATACTTACTGATGAAAAAAGTATGTTATCCTGTAATAATCCTGGTTTTATTGCTCGGTTTGCCATCCCGGTTATCTGCACAGGACCAGGCAGATACACTGGAGTATGAACCAACTGCACTTGAATTGCATGACATGGCAAAAACAGGGTTTATACCCGATACTCTGGCTAAATACCCGGGGGGAGTCTACGGGATAAAACTGCATATCCAAAAAAATATCAGGTATCCACGTGATGCTGCCATGTCAAAGAAAACCGGCCGTATAATAGTAAGCTTCTCTGTGGATACAATCGGTAAAACGGGTG
>JBNGDW010000142.1:0-2581 GCA_049975325.1 Cloacimonadia bacterium
CCGAAGTATATCCCCCTGATTTCGGTTTGACTTTTTCTTCAAAAAGAGACATATTGTTTATACTTATTGATAAGTAATGAGGATATGTCTGATATGAAAAAGCAAGAAGGCAATAATGACCGCCTGAAAATGATACTGAAATCCATAATGGAGCGTGGTGGGCAAATCCGTATGGTCGAAGCAATCCAAATGGGGATTTCACGCTATACCCTATATTCAATGCGGGACAAGGGTATTCTTGAACAAGTCTCGCGTGGCATTTTTCGGCTGGCTGATCTTCCGTCTGTTTCAGAACCTGATCTTGTGGCAGTGGCCCTGCGTGTACCCCGTGCTGTGGTATGTCTAATTTCCGCATTGGCCTTTCACGAGATCACTACAGCGATTTCGCATGAAGTTGCAATCGCAATTGAAAAAGGTGCGCAGACGCCACGAATAAGTCATCCACCGATTTCTGTTCACCGCTTCTCCAGGGGCACCTTCGAATCCGGCATTGAAAAGCATGAGATCGACGGCGTTACTGTACGAATTTATTGCCCTGAAAAAACACTTGCCGACTGTTTCAAGTTTCGAAACAGACTTGGGATGGATGTGGTTCTTGAATCCCTGAAGCTCTATAAAGAGCGCAAGCCTTTCAAAGGCGACGAACTGCTCAAATATGCCCTCATTTGTCGGGTCGAAAAGGTGATGAAACCATAAGAAACCCTGGCGTATTTTCATCAAATAATGGGAATATAAATATCGATGGATGAAGATATAAAAAAAAAGGCTTTGATTAAATAATGACAGCCCACGTTCTCATTTTTCCATTTTCCCAAACATTTATTAATTCTAATCATCTAATATCCCAAGAGAATTTATGTCAATCTTGTCACCTTGGAGCATTACTGTTATCATAACTATTATAGCGATTCATAAAAACATTTACAAATAGAATTATTTGTAGTATATTGTTTTCCAAAAAACTGGAGGGAATCAATATGCCACGAAAAAGCCAGAAAGCAAAGTTGAATTTGGACCAGGAAAAGAAGAAACAGTTGCAGCAGATTGCCAATTCCCGGACGGCGCAGGTACGGGAAGTGCAGCGGGCCAACATTTTACTGAGATACGCAGAAGGAATGCCAATCATCGACATTGAAAAGATGGTACACGTCAGCAGGCCAACTATTTACAAATGGATTGAGAAGTCGCTGGCCATGGGAATCGACGAAGGGCTGAAGGACAAGTATCACCGTCCGAAGGAACCGGTTATTACAGAAGAAGCAAAAGCATGGGTCATCAGCATTGCCTGCAGGAAGCCGGCGGAATTTGGTTATGCTGCTGAGATGTGGACATTGAGTGCCATGGCGAATCATGTAAAGAAACACGCCGTGGAGGAGGGTCATGATTGTTTGAAGAATGCTGTCAAGTCGACGATTCACAGAATATTAGAAGGGCATCCGATACGTCCTCATAAAATGGCCTATTATCTGGAGCGCCGTGATCCCGATTTTAAGCATAAGATGGCTGATATTTTGTGTGTTTATAAAGAGATTAACCTACAAAATGCAGAGGCAGAGTCGGATACCAACCATCCTGTTATTACCGTATCCGTGGATGAGAAACCTGGCGTGCAGGCTATCAAGAACATTGCACCGGACATTATGCCCAAACCGGGAAAGCAATCCAGGGTGATGAGGGATTACGAGTACAAGCGCTTGGGCACTCTTTCGATTCTGGCGGCTTTGGACCTGCACGACGGCCATGTCATAGCTCAAGTTCATGACAGACATCGAAGCAGTGAGTTTATATCTTTGTTGAAAGAGCTGGATGCCTATTATCCCGCTGAATCCACGATTAGAATCATTTTGGATAATCATTCTGCACATATCTCCAAAGAGACGATGAAATACCTCGCGAGTCGGCCGGGGAGATTCCTCTATGTTCATACGCCCAAACACGGTTCATGGTTAAATCTTGTCGAAACACTCTTTGGAAAGATGGCCAGAACATTCTTGAAAAACATTCGTGTGAATTCTAAGAAGGAACTGAAAGAAAGAATCCTGCTGGGAATCAAAGAAATCAACGACTCTCCAGTTGTTCACCAATGGAAGAAATTTGATTTTGCCCATGCATTCTAATGTAAATGTTTTTGTGAAACTATATACTAGTATATTGTCAAAAATTAAACCTCCAATTATGATCAGTGCATGTCTTCTTGGAATGCGTTGCAGATATGATGGCGAGCATTCCCTCTGCCCAGCTTTGCAGGATTTTATTGAAAATGTCTCATTTATTCCCTTCTGTCCGGAGCAGTTAGGAGGGCTTTCTACACCAAGACCTCCCTCAAATATTACTGGTGGGGATGGTTACGATGTTATTTCTGGGAAAGCAGTACTCATCAATATACAGGGACAGGATGTAACTTATGCATTTAAAAAGGGAGCTGAAGATTCATTGAAACTTAGTCGATTAGCACGGAGTGCGATATCAATCATGAAAGACAGGAGTCCATCCTGCGGTATTCGAACACCCTATTGTGATAAGCCATCCGGTTTCGGAATAGGAGTTACTGCGGCTCTGTTTGAACTTAATGGCATTAAAA
>JBNGDW010000143.1:0-2574 GCA_049975325.1 Cloacimonadia bacterium
TTGTTGTATCATTCGATATTGAAAGGTCCGAGCAGAAATGGGGTATGTTCCTTAAGTGTTTTATCGGGGTTTTTATAGCTATCATAATTTCGTTTATTACTTTTTTTATTGATCCGTTAAATACAGATCCTCGCTTTTCTTTATCTGTAGGTGCTATTTTTGCCTCTTTTGCCAATCAATATGTGGTTAGTTATCCTTAATTAACAGTTAACGCAAAAAAAGTATTGGAAATATCCTCCTAAGTTATTATATTTGAGTAAGTTAGAAACAAAAATAACAACAAAAAGGAGGATATTTCAGATGAAACGTAAAAAACGCATTAAATATTTCAAAATTAACAAGGGTTCTCTCGAGAAGCTTAAAAAATTAGGGTTGCCATCAGATATTATCGAGGCATTAAGGTCTCTGTTGAATGAGCGTTACGAGAGTGAAGAGCTGTTTGTGCAAGCGGTAAAAAATGTAATTGGTGTTGCCAATTTTGTCAAGTACGGTTTAGAGATTACCAAAAGAAGCACGAAATACCGTCGGAAAAAGTCGAAGAAAAAAGATGTACGCCTACCCGAATATCAATTAGAACAGAGCGGGAAACATGAAATAACGGCCAACGGCGGCATGTTTTTGTTAGCTGAACTTATCAAAAAAACAGAGATGATCGAATCATTTAATAGCATGGGCATCTTTCTTCGCCAGAAGATCACCGAGGCTGTTCATATATTGACATTGGTCATGAATCAACTATGTGGTGGCGAAGTGATATTTGATACCCGTTATATTGATAAAGATCAGGCACTTAAGGCTATTTTTGGTTCCATTCATATTCCTGCCCCTCATACCTCCGGCGATTTTTTAGAACGATTTACGGATGTGTATGTTGAAAAGTTGCGAAATATCATCCATAAAATGCAGGATAAAATGCTAAGAAAGTTAAGAAAGAAACTTGGCAGCGAAGTTTTAGTCAGTTTAGATTCAACGATTTACGAGATATTCGGCAATACCATTGAAAATTCTTCAATGAGTTATAAAAGGATTTTCGGCTACCACCCGTTGATGATGCACATTCAAAATACGGGGGAAATGCTTGATATTTATCTCAGAGGGGGAAAAGAATATACAAGCACCCAAGCTATTGATATGCTTGAACATAACATCTGTCGCCTGGCAAAATATTTTGATAAGATCATTGTATTGTGTGATTCAGGATTTTTCGATCAAAACATCACTGTTCCCCTGAAAAAATTGCAGGAGCGGCTGAATGAGTTGTACCAAAAAACGGGCAGAGAAATTGAGATCAAATACATCATTTCAGCAGTCTTCAATAGGCCCCTTCAGGAGAAGGTTAAAACCGGTGATCTCGACTGGAACAAGCCCGAGAAAAAGCCTGAGAAAGAAGGGATAAAGCATCGTAATAGCAACACCACCAATTACAGACTGAAGAATTTAAGAGAAAATCTTCGTAAGCACAAGAAGCGTTTGAAAATACGTGGCGATGTAGAGTTGGCAGATTTCAAGCATACCGTAGCCAGTTGGGGCGTTGAATCTCGGTTTGTATTTAAGCGCCAGGAGATCACCATTGAGAATTTGACCAATCAACTGGAATGGATTGAGCCTGACGATTACTTTTATCACGGCTACGTGACCAATATCGAGGAAGAAGACGCATCAGCCCAGGAAATAACAGAAATGATTGACGGCAGAGGGCATCAGGAAAAGTTTATTGAGGATTTCAAAAACGGGTTGTCAACCACCCATATCCCCACAAAACATTTTTACGGAAACTACGCCTATTTCTTGATCTCTATGCTCAGCTGGAATCTGAAATGCTGGCTTTTGTTTATCATAGAACCAGATCAGATAATGCGTTGGAAACGCTTCCGATTTTTATTTGTAAAAGTAGGCGTTCAGGTCATAAAATCTGCGGGATACATTAAAATAAGATTTGGAAAAGGATTCAAGAGATTCAACGAATTTTTAGAAATATTTGAAAAAATTCGTAAATTCAACTTTGAAATCTCTTAATAAATCCAATTCAATGAGCGTATAGCAAGAACAAGGGAGTACTCTATCTTTTTTCAGGTTTCCACGATTCAAAATTGTCAAAGAGCAGGGGAATAAAGAGCAAGTTGATAAAACACCCAGGATAAAATGAAATTTATGAATAAACAAGCAAAAATAAACGCAATTTTATAGAAAACAGAAGCCTTTTTATAGAAAATTGGTACCTGGATACCTTATCCGTTAATTAGGGGTTAAATAACCGGGACATTCAATTCCCTCGTGATGGTTCGGGAATGAAGTGAAGCGGATTTCCCATGCCCCGACAAAACAATAGAAAAGTTACTGTAACTCCACAGCCTGCAATGGGGCACATTGTTGCGTAAATAGCGAAGTAACAAGGTGTTATAACGCTTTAACTTTAGAGCACAGTTTATCTAATATCGCAAATAGGCTGTGGAGTTACAATTTACTTACACTTCCTCCATAATTGAAAAAAGCTTTTCTTTGCACTTCTTGCAATTCTCCTCATACCACGAAACTTTTCTCCACAGTTCGTGCATTTCCACCTCTTTTCCTGTT
>JBNGDW010000144.1:0-2564 GCA_049975325.1 Cloacimonadia bacterium
GATTATAAGATATATAAATGTACTTTTATATTTGACCAAAATTTTTTTCGGAGGCATCTATGGAAGAAAGGGAAAGATGGAGCAGCCGCAGTAGTTTTATAATGGCATCTGTGGGGGCAGCCATTGGGTTAGGAAATGTATGGCGATTTCCCTATATTTGTTATGCAAACGGTGGGGGTGCTTTTCTGATTCCCTATTTTGTTGCTCTATTTACTGCCGGAATACCACTTATGATGCTTGAATATGCATTAGGACGCCAGACACAAGCGGCTCCACCTCAGGCATTCAAAAAAATCAAAAAGAATACCGAATGGGTGGGATGGCTATCGTTATTCTCGGTTATGTTAATTTTTCTATACTACCCCACAATAATGTCTTGGAGCCTCAACTACGCTATTTACTCTATCACTTTGAAATGGGGAGCAAACACTACATCTTTCTTCAACAATGAATTCCTACAACTTACCGCTGGTCCTGAAGTGCTTGGAGGAATTAGATGGCCTGTATTAATAGGCCTTGCCATAGTATGGTCTTTTATCTATCTATGCCTCTTTAAAGGAGTAAAAACAATTGGGAAAATTGTTAAATGGACGGTTGGTATACCCTGGGTTCTTCTAATTATAATGGTGATCCGTGGACTCACTCTTCCAGGGGCTGTAGAAGGATTAAAATATTACCTTACCCCTGACTTTACTGCTCTTCTAAAACCAACAGTCTGGTTAGCAGCATATGGACAAATATTTTTCAGCCTCTCACTGGGGATGGGAACCCTTATTGTCTACTCAAGTTATCTGCCAAAAAAATCTGATATTTCAAATAATTCCTATATTACCTCTCTTGCTAATTGCGGTACAAGTTTCTTTGCAGGGTTTGCAGTTTTTTCCATACTTGGCTATCTTGCCCAAGCAATGAATGTTGGTGTACCTGATGTAACAACTTCTGGCTTTGGACTTGCTTTTATTACCTACCCCCAGGCGATAAGCCTTCTCCCCTTCTGGGCACCATTCTTTGGAGTCGCGTTCTTTATTCTTCTTTTAACTTTAGGAATTGATTCTGCTTTCTCACAAGTAGAACCATTTGTCGCCGGATTCATAGAAAAATGGAAAATCTCAAAAAAAACAATGCTGAGATTGGTATGCCTGTTCGGATTTCTGGTTGGTGTTATTTTTACAACTCGCGGTGGATATTACTGGCTTGATATCGTAGACTACTTTACATGTAATTTTGGACTATCTCTCGTAGGAGTTCTAGAATGCCTTGTTATCGGATATATCTATAAGGCTCGCAAAATGAGATCATATATAAATGAGGTCTCTGAATTTCGGATTGGCAAATGGTGGGATGTGATGATTATGATAATAACTCCTATCATCCTCGGCGCATCCTTCATTATAGAACTTGTTAAACTTATAAAGGCAGGTTACAGCACCTATCCCAAATGGACTGGATTTGTGGGTCTGGGTATAATTGTAGCAATTGTCATTCTATCATTCGTGCTTATGCGCACAAAAGGAAACTTGATTACTGAGACCAAGGAGGAGTAATGCCATTATCCGCGATTATTATGCTTATAATCGGTTGTATTGTTCTCTATGGTGGCCTCGCATATTGCCTGCATAGAGCAACCAAAAGCAAAAAAAGACAAAGTTCTTGATAAAAAGAAAATTTTTTCTTGACAAAATTATTTACAAATAGATTATATGTATCGTAAGTGTTAATGATAAATCTTCGTCGGAATAATTCCGAAGAAGGAAGGAGGCAAAGATGATACGGAAACCAATGGGTATAGCAATGATATTTTCATTGCTTGCTTTAGGTGTGTATCTTGTAGGTTGTGGCGTACCTGAGGGACAATTTGAACTTTGGAACTTGTATGAGACTAACCTTGTTAACGCAAAATATGTAGACCTTACACATGCTTTCTCCCCTTCAATTCCTGTCTGGCCTGGCTTTGGAAATGCAACCTTTAAAGCCGGCACTTGCGGTCAACCAATACCCGGCTATGCAGAACTTGGTGAAGAATTCACCTATGACAAACATGGATTTGTTACTACTGCTTATGAACTGCCCACTGATCAGTATGGTACTCAATTAGACCCTCCTGCTCATTTCAATCCGAACGGTGCTACGATTGATCAGCTCCCACCAACATATTGTATACGTCCACTTGTTGTGATTGATGTTCATGAAAAAGTCGCAGAAAATCCAGATTACCATGCCACCATCGAAGACATTAAAGCATGGGAAACTAAGTATGGACCTATTCCAGAAGGTGCGTTTGTAGCTTTCCGATCTGACTGGTCAAAGAATTGGGATAACCCTGAAGAATTCAATGCTCATCTACCAGGTGTTGAACTTGAAGCTCTCAAATATCTCCATGAAGAATGTCACATACTTATGCACGGTCATGAAGGACTTGATACTGATACCACAGCAACTCTTATTGGCGAAACATGGCTTCTTGATAATAACTATTGCCAGGCAGAAGGTATGACAAATCTTGATCAGGTACCTGAGGCTGGAGCTCTAATCTCAATTGGTTATGCGAAGCCTATGGGTGGAAC
>JBNGDW010000145.1:0-2516 GCA_049975325.1 Cloacimonadia bacterium
GCTGTTACATGTGACTATTTTGGAGATGGGAATAGCGGTGGTGATACCCTCGATCTCAATTTTCAAGGAATGGTCGAGGACATAGAAAATATCTACCTGTACAGTAAAGATAAGTACAGGATACAGAAATATGCCCTGGTTGGTCTGAGAGTTGGAGCAAATACAGCTCTCGCAGCTCAAGGACGTATTCATGATGTACAAAATTTAATTATGATTGAACCTGTCCTGAATCTTATTGATGTTATTAAAACGGGATTACGTGCTAATCTAACTAACCAGATGACAATACATAAAAAAATACTTAAAACACGGGACATGTTATTCCAGGATATTAAAAATGGTAATCCTGTGAATATGGATGGATTCCTAGTTGGGAAAAATTTGTGGGATTCTTTTGAGAAGACGGGCACTCTTCTTGGTGATCCTGAATTTGGTGGTAAGGCAGTTATTATATCAATGGATAATAATGCTAAAATCAATGAACAATATGCGTCATTAGCTCACCAATTTAAGCGTGGCACTGTGATAAAAATAGAAAGAGAATTCATATGGACTGGTTGGAAGTATTATAATCCGTCTCCTCCAATTTTCATGGAAACTATTTTGAATGAATTAGTTAGAGAATAACATAGGGTACAGACAAATGCTTCGAGAAGAGTGTGTCGAGTTTCCAAATGACAAAGGGTTACTGCTGAGAGGAGTACTTCATTTAGCAGATACAGCGAAGAGGAGAGGAGTCTCAATAATTTGCCTGAATACAGGATTGAATGACATGGTTGGTTGGCATAGGTTGCAGGTGAAGATCGCAAGATTTCTGGCAGAATATGGTTATGATGTATTGAGATTCAATAATTTCGGAATAGGTGAAAGCGAGGGAGAAATACAAGAAGGCAATGTGTTTGAGATTTTTGAAAAAATTGAAAAAGGGCTCTGGGCAAATGATGCTAGTTGTGGTCTCGAATACATGATGAAAAAATTTGACAATTCGGGAAAGTATCTCTTCATGGGATATTGCGGGGGTGCCCTGAATGCGATTCATGCAGCTGCAAACGATACAAGACTGCATGGGATAATTAACATTGCTGCCCCGATAACTCTTTCTACAGAGACGGTTGCAAAAAGACTGGATCCCTGGAATGTTCAGAAGAGCGCCGAGATCTATAAGAAAAAATTCTTTCGATGGAGAACAATTAAAAATTTCTTCACCGGAAAGAGCGATTACAAAAAAGCCTTTCTTACGATCACCTACTTAATCAGATACAAAATTACCGGGGAGTATCCAGCACGCAATCCATCGGAAAGCGAAACAGAAAAGACGAGGTTAAAAGATAATGTCAACCTAAGCTTATTTAAGTCGTTTGATAAATACAGCAAGTCGAACCGGCCGATTTTGTTTTATTACGCAGAACATGATGTTGCCACATGGGAATTGAAGCAATACTTCATACCAAAATATGGGAATACAAAATTCTGGAAAAAATATTGCAAGGTTATCGAAATCCAAAAAGCGAATCACATTTTCTCGGATCAGGAAACACAACAACAAATGAAAGAAGATCTGTATAATTGGCTGGAGCTGAATAATTTCTGAATCCTAACATAGCGAATTAGTTTTACAATCACACTGTATTCCCCATTTTCTCAAGCCATACGAATCCTTTGAAGCAATATCTACCAAAAAAAATCTTCACACATTCATCCGAGAGTATTTTGAATTGGTTTATCAAGGGGGCTTCCGCGCGAGGACGATTGTTCCTTAGTAATATCGAATATATAGTCTCTAGAAATACTCCAGAAAGGATGTCTTTCACAGGGTTAAAGAAAACTCTTATAAATGACAGCAATTTAAATATATTTAAAACGAATTTGCGATCCCGTTATCTTTGGTCCTGGGAAGAAAGAGGACACTACATCGATCTGTTTCGAAAAACTTTTAACCGGGATATTTATAATAAGATAATTCTTGACGCAGATTTAATTTGTGACCATGTGTTCAATTTTTTAGGGTCCGGAGAAGTGTCACTCGGAAGAGAAATTGAATGGAAATGCGATCTCAAAACAAGAGTAAAATGGCCTTCATATAAGTCACATCTCGTCCCTGTCCTTTTTCAGAGAGGATCAGATATCATCAGGGTCTGGGAGCTTTCCCGTTTTCAATGGGGCCCTGCTTTGGGTAAGGCCTATTGGTTCACGAGTGATGAGAAATATGTCAAGGAGTTTATAGATCAATTTTCACACTGGAGTCGTGAAAATCCAATCGGGTTTGGACCAAACTGGGTATCAGCTCAAGAAGCTGCCTTGAGAGTAATAAACTGGATATTGACCTTGAATTTTATTGGTGATTCCAGATCTATAAGTGTGATAAAGACTGGAGGAATCTGTTTCTGAGCCTTTTCCTCCATGGGCAATATATTAAAAATAATCTCACCATCAGGTATTTCAATAATCAAAGAATAACAGGGAATCACTATCTCTCTGAAATAGTAGGGTTGTTTTTTTTGGGGCTTTTATTCAGT
>JBNGDW010000146.1:0-2287 GCA_049975325.1 Cloacimonadia bacterium
GTATAAAATCATCCTGTACATCCCAATCAACCTGATAGGTAGCTGGTGCATTGGCTTGAGTAGTTATTGACATGGTATAGGTCGGTGTGGAAGAGTATACACCCTCTGATTTTTCGAAGACTCCAACTGTTGTAGCTCCACCAAATTGGTAACCAAATACAGTGAATTCCTCTATGGTGCACGCACCGTCTACTGGGAATTCCTCACCCATATAGCCAGTACCAGCGCTGAAATAGATGCCGTTCTCAAAGGAACCATCATCCCACTGCATTTCTCCACCGAGACCAGTGGGAGGACTCCATGCCAACTCTACATTGCCATCCACATAGTTACCTGTCAGATTACTGGGAGGGAGTACCTCTAATGCAGAATAGATGCCAAAATTATCAACACGAAAACCGATAGTAGTCGGCTCATCAGCATTAGAATGCAGTCCAACTCTCATCTGAATAGAATCAGCAAGTCCAGCTAAAACTGAAATATTGCTATATCCAGGCCATCCTAGTGAAAATGGATACCACTCCTCTATGCTCCCTGTAAAGACATAATTTGTACCATTAGGGTCATAGGTAGGGTTACTTATAGATATCCAGGGCTGCCATTCTCCATCCATAAAGCTGCGTATCTGTACATAGATATAATCACAGTTAGGGAATACACCTTCATCAAGACCTGTTTTTACATACATATCCCATGTAATCTCAGTTCCTGATGGAAACTCAATCTTAGGACTTACAAGAAAGTTCTCCATATTGGGATTATAAGTACCTGTATTCTCATCAAAGCAGCCTTCCGCATGAGTGGGTGAAGGTGCGGAAGAGTCCTCGTAGATATGCCACAGATCTCCACCTACCGGGACATTTGAAAAGGGATAAAATCCTGTCTCATCCTCACCATCATTATATAAGCTCCCCACACTTATATTATCTACAAAAACACCTGTAAGGCTTGGATCATCTGAAGTGCAATATGCAGGGTCTGAAGCGAATGCAAAGCTAATAATCACGTTCTGACCCTGGTAATCTGAAGGAATCATTATTTCAGTAGGAATCCAGCCATCTGTAGATCCACCCCAGCCAGGGATTCCGGGTACACCATCAGGGTCTTCACCATGCTCAAAGCCAAAGCTATACATACTGCTACAGTTGTAGGCAGGCTCACAATCTGTGAGTATCGCTGCCTCAGCATATTCTTGTCCCGCCAGCCTGATACGTACATTAAATCCATCCCAGCCATCAAAGTTATCATTTACACCTGGATCTTCAATAGCCCTGAATTGATAAAATGAGAGTATGATCTCTCCTGCTTCAGGTAAACTAATTGGGGGTGTATCTAATACCTGATACCAATGATCAAGGTATCCACCGTTAGGACCGACCTCTGGATCACCCATCCACCAGGACTTTCCTGCTCCTCCATAGGCGTTATATTCATCCGTATGCCAGGTTGGAGGAGTAGCTGTTTCATCAACAGTGTACCAATCAGGGGCGCCTGCCTCGAAATCTTCAAAAAGAACAGGCGTTACACCACGAGATTGAGGAAGAGAGGATTCGCTTTCCTGAGTAGAAGGTAGAGCTGATCTCAGCTGAAGAGGTTCGTACGCAGGAAGAGCTTTAACCTCAGGACCACTTCCCGCTTCTGCATAGAGAGCTCCTGTAAGCCCGACTAAACAAATAGCCAGAGCAATTATTTTCTTTCCCAACATATATCGGGAGAGAGGGTTTGCTTTTCTTTCCATCGTTTCTCCTTCCTAATTGAGATTTTGCTATCTATAAAGATATGAAAGATTGCTGTCAAGTTTTTTTAAATATTTTTAATTCCCCATGAAAAAATGAAAGGGAGACCGGGAGAAAGGGTGACTGGGAGAACGGGAGACAGGGAGAAATGGGGAAAAGGAGAAAAGGAGAAAGGAAACAGGAGGCAGGAAACAGGAGACAGGAATAATGAATCCGCCGGCTGGCGGATGAGGCTTGACTGTTTTGCATTTCGGTCATTGGTGCTTGTGATTTGTTTGTCATTTACTTTTCTCTATTATCTATAGAAGATTTTTTAATCTTTCAATCTTTACAAATCTTTCAATCTTTCAATTTTACATTTTACATTTTCATTGTTCATTATTCATTATACATTATTCATTAGGGTTTTCCCATTTCCCCTTTCCCTGTTTCTCATTTCCCATTTTCCTTTTCCCTTTTGCATTTCCCCTTTTCCCTTTTCATTATTTATTCCTTTCAGTTAGCTTCTTTCCGAGAAAGAAAAAAAGAGGGAGAGGACTGCTCCTCTCCCT
>JBNGDW010000147.1:0-3716 GCA_049975325.1 Cloacimonadia bacterium
ATATGATACAGGGAGGGGCGGGCACATCCACCAATATGAATGCCAACGAGGTGATAGCAAACCGTGCCCTGGAGATCATGGGAAGGAAGAAGGGTGAATATGAACACTGCCATCCCAACAACCATGTAAACCTGTCCCAGTCGACCAATGATGCCTATCCTACCGCCATAAAGATTGCCTTCTTCAATAATAATATCACATTGATAAAGGTATTGAAAGAGCTTATTGAAGCCTTTGAGAGAAAGGGAGAAGAGTTTAAGGATGTTTTAAAGATGGGGCGCACACAGCTCCAGGACGCTGTTCCCATGACCCTTGGCCAGAATTTCACGGCCTGGGCCACCACCCTGGAGGAGGAAGTGGAGCGACTGGAAGAAAATGTGAAGCTCTTCCTGGAAATAAACATGGGTGCCACAGCTATAGGGACCGGTATCAATTCTGATCCCGGCTATGCTGAAAAAGTTGTTGCCCGATTGCGTGATGTTACCGGACTGGATCTCAGGAATGCCGAAAACCTGGTGGAAGCAACCCAGGATACCGGGGCCTTTGTAATGTATTCCTCGGCGCTGAAGAGGCTGTCCGTAAAACTATCCAAGATATCGAATGACCTTAGACTCCTGTCATCCGGGCCGCGTACCGGTATTAACGAGATAAACCTGCCCCCCATGCAACCTGGCTCATCCATCATGCCCGGCAAGGTGAACCCCGTCATTCCCGAGGTAGTCAACCAGATAGCTTTCAAGGTAATAGGTAATGACCTGACTGTCACCATGGCTGCCGAGGCAGGCCAGCTGGAGCTGAATGTCATGGAGCCTGTCATTGTGCAGAGCTTATTCGAATCGGTGGAGATGCTGAAAAACGGGATGATGACTTTGAGGCACCGATGTATCGACAGTATCACAGCCAACAGGGAGAGGTGCCTGGAGATGGTGCAGAACAGCATCGGTATAGTTACTGCCCTTGTTCCCGCGCTTGGATATGAAGCATGCTCCAGCCTGGCCAGTGAAGCACTCGAGACCAACACCGGGGTCTATGAACTTTGCATCAGGAAGAAATTACTGTCGAAGGAGGACCTTGACAGGATACTCTCACCCGAAAGGATGATCAGGCCTCAGAAGATGAAATAAAACTTGTTAAAGAAACAACAATGAAAAACCTTACAACCATACCCGGAGTTGGCAAATCAATTGCAAGCAACCTCTGGCATATAGGTATAAAGAAAGCAGATGACCTGAAAGGCCAGGACCCCGAAGAACTGTACGAATTATCAAACCGTTTTGCAGGACAGACCCAGGACAGGTGCCTGCTATATGTTTTTCGTTGTGCGGTATATTATGCAGAAACACCGGAAGACAAACGCGACCCGGAAAAGCTTAAATGGTGGAACTGGAAAGATGGGAAATATTAGGATGGGGCTCCTGCTGCCAGGTTCGTAAGGCAACTAAAGAAGACGATTGAATCAGGTAACACAGAGAATCAGTAAATATATTAAAACCATGGAAGAAACATACAGGCTCAAAGCGATTGGCTCGGTACATATTGATGGCGAAAAATATTTCATAAGAATAAAGGAGGAATATAAAGAAGGACTCAGGGGACTGGAAGGATTCAGTCATATCCATATTGTCTGGTGGGGCCACCTGTGCGATAACGATGAAAGCCGCGCGAAGCTGAATATGGGTAAACTGTTTAAAAACTGGCCTGAAGAGATAGGTGTGTTTGCAACCCATGCCCCCATGCGTCCAAACCCTGTACTGTCCAGCACAATCAATGTAATCGAAATTGATTTCGATAAGGGGATAATACATACACCTTATATTGATGCCGAGGACGGCACGCCGGTACTGGACATTAAGCCCTACCATATGATGGAAAGGGTGAGGGATTGCCGGATGCCACCCTGGGCGAGGCACTGGCCGCAGTGGTACGAAGACGCAGCTGATTACGACTGGGATAAGGAAATCAACAGGAAACAGTAGCTACCGCTTTTAACCGTAATTTCTTAATATATTTAAAATATTTCTCATATGGTATGAATTTGCTTATTAGAAAGCCACGCTATATGATGAGTTTGAATTTGTCAATGCCATCTGCCCGGCTCATTTGTTTTTTTGTCAAAATATAAGTCCGGGCGATACGGCCTGTTTTTTAGAATTTTAATAAGCAATATTTATAAAAATATCATGAAGACATCAGATAAAATTAGTTCAGTTTTTTTGCTGATAACAGCGGTACTTATCTTCAGTATTAGTCTTACAGGCTGTACGCAAACAGGACAACATGCTGCAAGTTATGATGATGAGATACTTAACGAGGCCCTGGTGAACGGTATAGTGATGGGTATCCCGGGACTTTCGGTGGCCATAGGGAAGGGTGACAGCATAGTATGGACAGGTACGGCAGGCTACAGTGACCTGGAGGGAAGGATGCCGGTGATGAGCGCTGACAGGTTCGGTATCGGTAGTATCACAAAGACCTTTGTTGCCGTGGTGATCCTTCAGCTGGTTGAAGAAGGTAAGCTGGATCTTGACAGGGTACCTGCCGACTACCTGGACCAGGAGCTTGTGCTGGCTGTGCCCAATACTGACCGTGCCAG
Organism: Cloacimonadia bacterium; assembly: GCA_049975325.1. GTDB lineage: Bacteria > Cloacimonadota > Cloacimonadia > JGIOTU-2 > JBNGDW01 > JBNGDW01. The sequence goes on from JBNGDW010000147.1 coordinate 2,594, forward strand.
CCTGAGGACCCTCCTGAACCACCAGAGCGGTATACCGACCTGGGAATTCCGGCCCGAATGGATAAGGAAGGGAAGGGGTGAGGAGATGGACCTTGAGCATACATGGGACAAAACGGAGACTCTTGAGTACGTTACCGCCGATAAGATTCGCGCCGATTTTGAACCGGGTGCCAGGTATTCCTATTCTAATACCAATTACACTATTCTTGGTCTCATCATTGAGTCTGTTACCGGTAATGATGTTATGTCAGAGATCAGGAAGCGCATATTTGGACCACTCGATATGGAAGACACTTACCTCGAGTCTTTCGAGGAAGTCCCCGGGGGCTACGTAAACCACTATCATTATGCTACGCCACAGTTTGAGAAGACAGCAGGTGTCCATAAGGATTTTCCCGTAATAAGGCCCTACCTGGTTGAGTCGACTGCCGGCAACCTCTCACCCGAATGGGTGGCCGGGGGCATGGTATCCACTGCCGGTGACCTGGTACGCTGGGCGCAGGCCCTGCGTGACGGTGAGCTCCTGGGGGATGAGATGCACAAGGAGCATTTTACCTGGTATGAACCTGCAGAAGGCGGCGACACGCCAACTAAGTATATGCAGGGTATTTACAGGATGGAGGATTATATCAATGACATGGATGTAAGCGGTCATTCCGGCGGCACACTGGGTTTCACGGCCATGATGTTCTGGATAGAAGACACCGATATCATTGTAGTGTCACTGGCCAATGTGGGCGGCATGCACAGCGGCCTGTCCCAGTCCCCTCCGGGCCTGTTTTACCGCCACATTTTACTGCCGGCTGTAATGAGGTATTTTGGCTACTAAAGATAGCTATTCCATTAATGTACTGAAAATTATTTTACGGCATAGATGACTTAAGACACCTGGCCCGCTCAACAATCACCTGTTTATCATTCCCAACCAATTGAATGACACAATTTGCCAGTAATATGATTTTACAGGAAGGCCATCCTTAACAGCGGGTATCCATTCTTCCATATTCTGAATTAACCTGATGGCTTCCTGGTCAAGCAGTTTGCCTCCGGATTGTAAGATCACAAAATCACCCGTTTTACCGATTGTATCCACAGAGAAGCTTACTATTATACGGCCGGTTTT
>JBNGDW010000148.1:0-2059 GCA_049975325.1 Cloacimonadia bacterium
GCTATGGGAAGTAAATCGATTGTGGATGCTGTAAAAGTTGGAATGCTCATAGAAGAACTGGATATTAAAGATCTGCTTGAATTCATGGAACAAACCGAAAACGAAGAATTGCTTTTTGTTTACAGCAATCTTGAAAAGGGTTCAGAAAACCATCTTAGAGCATTCAATAGACAGCTCGATAAGTATAATGCCAGTTACGACTATCAATATATAAGTGAAGAACTTGCAGAAGAAATATTACAGAGTAGATAAGAAAAGCATTTACCGAAGATAAAGGGGCTCTATGAGCCCCTTTTCTATATTCAAACATAGAACTATGAGACACAAAATAACCACAGCTTCTTTCAGAGCTAAATAAAATAAATGATGGTATCACATTTTGGAAAATTGCCAAAACTGCTATTTTTTACAGATAGAAGATTTGAGAAATACTTTGACGAAAAGTTAATAAAACTCTAATTTGCACCATGAATCCACATAATCCACCAAATGTAGTGACAAAATGTCACGCTTCAAATTTAAGATTCGCTTTTTATGAGTGTTTCAAAATGACAACTGTCAAACTCAGGAAAACACAGAGCACTGCAACTTATGGATTGTTGTAGATTTTCTCCCCTGGTTTGAGAGAATGAACAAGCCAAACATTGCCTCCGATTACACAATTGTCTCCAACAACGGTATTACCACCAAGGACTGTAGCTCCTGCATATATGACGACATGATTACCAATATCTGGGTGTCTCTTGATCCCTTTAATCGGATTGCCTTTTTCGTCAAGTTCGAAGCTCTTGGCACCGAGTGTGACTCCCTGATAGATCTTCACATGATCTCCGATTCTGCATGTCTCTCCTATCACTACACCTGTTCCGTGGTCTATGAAGAAATGAGTCCCTATAGTTGCCCCTGGGTGAATATCAATACCGGTCTTTTGATGCGCATATTCTGTCATTATTCTCGGTATTAGAGGAACTTTGTGCAAATACAGGATGTGTGCCAGCCTATAGATACTTATCGCTTCATAAGCAGGATAGGCAATCATGATCTCTTCGATAGATTGTGCTGCAGGATCGCCTTCGTATGCTGCCTGCACGTCCAATACAAGCTTCTTTGCAACTGCGGGAAGTTCATTCAGGAATTCAGTCGTTATCTTTGAAACCTCTTCTTCACTCGTATGAGGCAGAATATCACGGATAAGCCTCTCAAGAATTTTAATTGTCTTTGAAAGCGATTCCAGTCCATCTGTATTGTCGTCTTGCGAGAGCTGAGGGCAGATTGTTCTGCGAATAAGGTGAATTAGTTCAATCGTTTTGCTTTTAACATTACCAAGCGAGTAAGGCTTGGATGAACAATGGGTCTTTGCGATTTCCTTGTAAACGTGCTTGATTGTGTTTGATATCTCATTATGAAAAACTCTATTCATATAGACATTCTCTCCTTTCTAATTTGATTATTAATCATTTCTGTTCCAGTATAAACGAGTGAGGTTATCATAATTAGACTTTTTTCAAAGTGTTTCATTAAGACCAAATGTACAAACGTAGTATTTTAGTTTCTGGTTATCTCCATTAATCCTCATAGATTTCCTCCAAAAAGAGTCTATTATGAGAATTATATATGAAATAGAACAAATGTCCTGATGGATGACTGATAAAATTCTACGTTCAAGCCGGGATTAACTAAAGCCTTTTCTAAGTCAATTATAATTGAATATAATAGGTAATAAGGGAGTGAAAACAATGAAAAAAGTATGGAGTGCTTTAATGCTGACGACAATTGTTCTGGCGGGATGTGGAATAGTTACCTTTAATATCTCGATACCTGAGTCAGACGAGATCATACTTGACACAAAATATGTAGGAGGTGTTCCCTATTATTTTGGTAATATACGTGTTGATGAACTTGAAAAGCACGATTCAAAGATAAAACACGCAGAAATCATGCAAATTACTCTTAACTTAACCTTCAATGCCATTTTCCTTGGCATTAGCGATATAGACGTGACCGTTTATGCAAGTACCACAAAACTCCAGCTGACCGATGTAATTACTCATGGTGAAGA
>JBNGDW010000149.1:0-1505 GCA_049975325.1 Cloacimonadia bacterium
TTTGGGTGAGTGCCGTAAGGCACGAACCTTTTATGCTGTGTTATGTGATGTGGCGGGCTACTCATCTTCTTCCATGCCTTTTTTAGCAATTATTATCATTCTTCTTGATTCATACGTAAACGGCTTTGAACTAAAATCAGCATACATTTTGTATATTGAAAGTCCTGCTCTTCTTAATAAATCTCTTATCTCAGTTGGATTGTAAAGCCTTATAAAAAATGGTTTATCTTTCCTTCTACCATTCCTAATAACAATTCTTTTGGTATAAAGTCGTCCTGTAGTACTATCGAAAGTGTCTCGATCTATCATTAAGTCATTCTCTTTCTCCACCACAATGTAGGGCAGAAAATTCTTTAGAAAGACATCTCTATTGAATGTATCAAAGCAAAATAGCCCGTATGGTTTGAGAGCCCTCGCTACATTCTCAAGAACCCTACAATTCTCCTCATCTTCAAAATATCCAAAGGAAGTAAAAAAGAGAAGTATTATATCAAATTCCTCTTTGAAGGAGATCTCCCGCATGTCTCCCTGAATATATTCAACATTCACTCCTTTCTCCCTTGCTTCTCTGTTTGCAATTTCAAGAAAACCTGAGGTAATATCAATACCTGTAATACTGTATCCAAGTTCTGCTAATCGATTTGCATGCCTTCCATGTCCACAAGCCAAATCAAGGATTTTCATAGACTTGTCGAGTTCTAGTTATCTCACTAAGAACTCTATTTCCTTTTTTGTTCGCTCTTCTGTTAATGCATCTTCATAAAAATACAAATAATCATCCGGCTCAAAAACTCCCTTGAAATCAAATATCGGCTTGTCGGATCCTTCTTGACTCATTTCAAAGTCTCCTTTCTGGCGATTTCATATAACGGAACGAGTATATCCGAATGGTTCGGATATACTTCCAATTTGGGGGTATATGCGAATGGTTCGGATATACCACCATAGATGATCTTTTCCTTATCTTTTTCACTTATCACCCCCCTCTCCCAGTTTGTCTAATGGACTAACAATCTTACCAATAGAACTTTTACTCACATGGGTGTAAATCTCTGTCGTCTTAGAACTCTTGTGTCCCAACAACTCCTGAATATATCTAAGATCTGTGCCACTTTCCAGTAAATGAGTGGCAAAACTATGGCGAAGACTATGAACTGTAACATTCTTTATGATATTGGCTTTTTTGCAAGCATTTGAAAATATCTTCTGGGTAGTCCGTGTAGTTATGTGCCTTTCCTTATCTTGACTTGGAAACAGCCATTTCTTAGGCTTAGACTTTTCCCAGTATTGTCTCAAAGTCTTTAATGCAACATCAGAAAGTATAGTATACCTATCTTTTCTTCCCTTGGCCCCTTTAATAAAGACCGAATTTCTCTTTGAATCAATATCCTCAGGTTTCAATTTTACTACTTCACTTACCCGTAATCCAGCAGAATAGACCAGCATCAGGATTGCTTTATGCTTGATATTATTTACAGACTCAAATATGCGTATCACATCTTCAC
>JBNGDW010000150.1:0-604 GCA_049975325.1 Cloacimonadia bacterium
TTATTATATTTCGGGTATCATTGTAATTTGAGTTTACCAATTTAATAAACAATCTCATTTCCATTATGTGCTTAAAGAGATTTAGCGTTGGAGGTGGACTAACTACAATGCAGTTTTATCTAAAGAGGAACTTCTGGATAATCTTTCTGCTGGACCTTCTTTTTCTTTCATTCTGCTATTATAGCGCATATTGCCTTCGGTTTGATGGAAGTATCAGTCCTGTCATAAAAAACCAAATTATATCGACCATAGTACCTTTATTGTTTATTAAGATTTCTGCCTTTTTCTTTTTCGACCTGTATAGAGGTATGTGGAGATATGCCGGCATAAAAGATCTCATCAATGTTATCAAGGCCTCCATCACAGGCACGGTGCTGTTTGTTGTCTACCTTGCTGTTTTTCATCACTTCTCCGGTGTTTCGAGGGGTGTGTTGTTTGTAGATGCAGTATTCACAATAGTGTTCATAGGTGGAATGAGGCTGTTGATTCGGTTGTTTTATCAGCGTGACCAGGATTTCTTTGATGAGATATTCTTTTGGCGTAAGGCTGATAATCAAATGAAGAAAGTTCTTATTATTGGAACAGGCCATCTCGCAGAAAGTCT
>JBNGDW010000150.1:614-4468 GCA_049975325.1 Cloacimonadia bacterium
AGAGAAATCCGCGATCCAAGGAATCTTAATTATAAGGTATTGGGTTTTATTGATGGCCACGCCAACGATAAGGGGATGAAGATACACGGTGTTCCTATCCTTGGGGCATTGGATGACATTCCAGACCTTGTTAGGTTCTACGGTGTAGAACACATACTTATTGCAGATACGGATTTGAAGCCGAAAAAGATAAGCGGAATTATAGAATCCTGCGATGGGCTTGGAGTCCACTTCAAGGTCATACCATCTCTTTCGGAAATGATTGTTAACAATGTCATGGACAATATCAGAGATATCAAGGTGGAGGATCTTCTAAAGAGAGAACAGGTCAGTCTTGATATGTACTTGGTAAAATCCGAAATTGAAAGTAAAACTGTGTTGATCACGGGTGCTGGCGGATCGATTGGTTCAGAGCTTGCCAGGCAGATCTTTGCATTCAAACCTGCTAAACTCATTCTCTTAGATAATGCAGAAACACCATTATATCAGATAGACATAGAGCTTAAATCTAAGGAAGGGGCAACAGAAGTTGTCCCGTGCATTGGTGATATTAGAAGCAGACGGGGGCTGGAGCGCATATTCAAACAGTACAAACCCCAATTTGTTTATCATGCTGCAGCATACAAACATGTCCCCATGATGGAAATGTCGCCTCTTGATGCAATAAACAACAATATTATCGGGACATTTAAACTTGCGAGTGTTGTCAGCAAACATCAGGTCAATAAATTTGTCCTCATATCGACAGACAAAGCTGTGCGCCCCAGTTCCATTATGGGCACAACGAAGAGAGTAGCGGAAATGGTTGTCCAGTCGATGAATGGTAACGGAACGCGGTTTGTTGTAGTACGGTTCGGCAATGTTTTAGGCAGTAATGGTAGCGTCGTTCCTCTCTTCCAGAAACAGATAGCCTCTGGCGGACCAGTAACCGTTACGCACCCAGAGGTTACCCGGTTTTTTATGACTATTCCAGAGGCTGTTATGCTGGTGTTACAGGCTGGTTCTATTGGAAAGGGTGGAGGGTTGTTCCTTCTCGATATGGGGGAACCGGTTAAGATAGCTGATTTGGCCAAGAATATGATACGTCTTGCAGGCCTTGTTCCGGACCGGGATATTAAGATAGAATACATTGGATTGAGGCCAGGAGAAAAGCTTTACGAAGAGTTGCTAATAGATGGTGAAGGAGTTCTCGATACAGCGTATGACAAAATTAAGGTGTGCAGTAATTATAATGGAATTGATGAAACCGCACTTTATGGGGCAATCGAACAATTTAATCTATTGCTCAAGGACTCGGGTGATCAAGAAACCGCTGTATCAATTCTCAAAAGGCTTGTGCCTGCTTTTAAAGAAAATCACTATGTTCAGAAGATAGAACGCTCAACCATGCCCAAACCAAAAGAGGACCATACAGATTCTGTAATAGAGAGCACTATACACTGAGATAATAATTGTGGGTATTAATCAGTGGATCATAAATCCGAATTAAAGAGTATCAGTGGCCACAGAGAATAGAAAATATTCTCATATAAAAGAGAACACCTTTTTAAAATCAATAGAAGCCTACAATAACCAGACTTAACATGATAAAGGGCCTCATTAATTCTATCGAGCACACTTCTTCTGTGAAAATGACATGGGTTGTGCTTTTAGTTGGTGTGCTGGCAATAACTCCTGCATTGATAAATTTTGATATAATAGCAAGGGATGGGGCAAATTTTTATATACCGGTTGCCGAATTATTAATGAAGGGAAGATTCCATGATGTAATCTGGAGTCCCTTAAATCCTTTTATTATACCTTTATATGAGTTTTTAATATTTATCGTCGCAAGAGTTTCTGGTCTGGACCTCGAATCTTCAGGGAGAGCTATATCTATTGTCAGTTTTATTTTTGGGACACTTGGCATCTATAAGGTGACAGAAATTATATTCAAAGACAGAATAGTTGCAATCATAAGTGTTTTATTTTTTATTTCTAACCGTGAATTATTGTGGCGCTCCGTAGATTGTCTTAAAGAATCCCTGCTGGTATGTCTGGTCCTCTGGGGGAATTATTTCATAGTGAAGGGATATTATAGTGTTCGCGGCGTTAAATATACTATCGGGGGAATTTTAACATTGTTAGCTGGAGGGTTGGTGAGAAGTACTTCAATGATCTTCCTAGGTGCATGGTTCATAATGTGGATTTTTCATAAAAAAGATGGCTCAATTAAGAGAGTTTTATTGTTTTTCTCTATTATTACTTTAACATTCTTAATATACTATCTTAACCAGAAGTTACATTGGGGCTTGCCAATATTCAGAAGGAGTTATGATCCGAGTCATTTAATTTCTAACGAGTTAAGTATACAAGACTATAGAATTTTAAGTTTGAATATGATTCGGCAACTGTTTGCGAAGTCTTACTACCTCATAGGTTTTTTTAGTTTGATAGGGATTTATTGGAGGAAGAGAGAAACTTATACAGTCCATCTCGTTATAGTAACATTAATCTTTTTTGCAATTTGTGTGAAAACTACATGGGTATTTATTGACAGGTATACAATTGTCTTAGTTATATGGCTTTATCCAATAGCTGCATATGCTCTAGTGAAATCTTTACGGTCATTAAATAAACCTCTTAAAATAATCGCAGTAATTACAATGGTTATGTGTCCCTTATTATGGGGTGAAAAGGTTTTTACCCCACCTGACCCAGATAAACTGGCACGCAAGGAGGCCGGATTGTGGATTCTCGACCGGCTTGGTCCTGATCAGGTGATCATTTCGAATCGTGACAGGCTTGTCTTTTATGCCCAGGGAACGTACATGCCGCTCTCAAAGTATAAGGCAGGGAATGATACGAAAAGTGTATTGGCGGTCGATACGAAATACGAAGAGGGCAGGATCATTGTGGAAGAGGCACATTCACGGGGGGTTGATCCTGACAAGCAGTTCAGGTCTATCTCCATATACCTGCCCAGGTCTTGACTAAAGATAGGCTTGGTGATAGATGCCAGAAGTGGATGATCGCTCTTTGATGAACATGGCGCTGGAAGAGGCGAGAGCAGCAGCTGACTTGGGCGAGGTGCCGATAGGAGCCGTGCTTGTGTCAGGCCATGCTGTGATCAGGGGTCATAACCGGGTAATCATGGATTCTGACCCGACTGCTCATGCGGAAATAGTTGTATTGCGTGAAGCGGCGAAACAGTTCGGCAACTACCGGCTTGTCGGTTCGAGCCTCTATGTGACCCTGGAGCCCTGCATCATGTGCGCAGGCGCCATAATACAGGCAAGGATCGATCGGCTGGTTTATGCAGCGAGGGATCCAAGGTACGGTGCTGTTGAATCCATGATGAAGGCATTTGATCTTGATGTGAATCACAAGCCCGATATCTGCTCCGGGATATTGAGAGAAGAGGCCGGAGAGCTGTTAACAAAATTTTTTCAGGAACGAAGAAACGGAGGGGTACCGAAGTGGTCGTAACGGGGCCGACTCGAAATCGGCTGTCCTTGGAGACAGGGACCGTGGGTTCGAATCCCACCCTCTCCGCCATGATTTCAATGACTTACGTCAAAAAAACCTGTAAACAAACTGTAAACAAAACCGGTTTATCATTTTTTATCATCCGGTAACTTTATCCTCACCGAGCAGTATATTGTGACAATTCCAAGAACAGCTGGAGAGGTAAGGTAGTTGATTCCAAGCGTCTTAATAATATTGTCGAAAGAGCTTGAGTAATAACTCACAAAACTAATAACTATAACCACACCCAATAAAAGAAAAAAAACTTTTATCATTCTCAAGAAGCTAACTTTGATGAGCGACAATTAAACCTCCCGATTAACGACAATTAAAAATCCCGTTTTTGG
>JBNGDW010000151.1:0-10929 GCA_049975325.1 Cloacimonadia bacterium
AGTGCTCTGTCTTCTTTTCCCCCAAACAAAAAGACGGATATGTTATTTCCTTCTAATTTTTTTAATAACTCAGCAAAATATTCTTTAGGCCATAGTTTTGTTGCTCTGATTGATCCTGGTGCAATACCAACTATTTTTCTATCTGTGGAGCAATATTCGATGAGATTTTTTTCTGCCTTTGATCCTATATTTTTATCCCAATACAAATTGGTCTCTACAGGGAATTCCTTTTCTGTCAAAACTTTAAGCAGAAGGAGAAATCGTTTTGTAATTGGCAGACCCTTTTTGATGTCCATGGGATGAGTTAAAAGTTTCTGTCGAGCAAACCCAATTCTTATGGGAATACCGCTAAGTATCATCATCAAAGAGGAAGTTAAAGAGGTTTGGAGAGAAATTGCCATATCATACTTTTCACGGTGTAACTGATATACGATTTTAAAAAAAGACGGCATTTTCTTTACCAAAGCCCTTTTATTAAAGAGAAATAATTTTTCTATATATGGATTATATTTGAAGATAAGTTCCGTTTCCGGTATTGCGAGAATGCCTATCTCTGCCTTTGGAAAGATTTCTTTTAATGGTTTTATAATGGAAGTAGATAAAATTGCATCGCCCAGGTATGCAGTTTGAATTACTAGTATCTTTTGCGGCTTAGTTTTGATCATAGGTGATTATATAGTTTGATGGTTCGTTGAATGGTTACACATATATCGAATCTTTTAACTGTTTCTCTTCCTGCGTTTCCTAATCGTTCGCGCCTGTTTTTATCATTTGCAAACATAACTATTGCCTCTGCTAAATCCCGTGGATTCTGTGGAGGCACGAGCAAACCATTTTTGCCATTTTTAATTATTTCAGGGATTCCGCCTGCTTCTGTCGCAATTACTGGAATCCCTAACACCATTGCATCAAGAATAGATGTACCCAGCCCTTCTAATTTAGAAGATAGAACAAATATATCGAAACCTTTTAGGAAACTACCTGTGTCCTTTTGAAAGCCAGCAAATATAAACCTTTCTCTCAGGTTCAACTCTTCTGCAAGATTTTTGATTTTTCTTTCATCTTTTCCAGAACCAAGAGCAATGAATGTAATATTAGAATTACTCTCGACAACCTGTTTTGCTGCATATAAAAATGTTGGATAATCTTTATGCCCAACTAAAGCGGCAATTGTTCCAACTATTATATTATTTGGGGGAATATTGTACTTTTTATAGAGATTCACAGGCATTGTTTTGTTAAATTTCTTTAAATCAATACCAGAATGAATGACTACAAGTTTTTCTGCAGGTATTCCGTCTTCAGTTAGTACCTGCTCTATTCTTTCAGAAATACAAATTATTTTGTCAATCAGATGAGAGGAATATTTCAAGTAACTTAGATAGTTTTTGGAAATATGAAAATCCACCCGACGCATCGCAATTAGTTTTAGTTTTTTGAAAAACAGTTTTGCCCATATTCCAACAGAAACAGCATGTGCTGAATGAAGATGAAGTATATTAAATTGATGGATTTTACATATTTGAGCAATTTTATAGCCGGCAATGATATCATATTCCCCTTTCATTTTGAGAGGGAAATGTGGGAGTTTATTATTTATACAGAACTTGTGGAGGGCTGAACCTGGCTGGCAGAGTAGCGCGGTTTCGTATTTTCTTTCTATCATCCCCTGGAAAAGATAAGCAGCCTGCTGCTGACCCCCTCTCCAACCTTTTTCTGTATCGATATGTAAGACCTTTAGTTGCATGTCATTAGATATTCTATGATTTTTTTAGAAAACTAGACCTAAGCCTATGCAAAATGGCATAAACTAAAGATAGCGTCTACTGGTTTCCCATAAATACACATACTTTAAAAAGACACCATAAGCAGAATTCAATGCAAGCAAAAGACCTACTTTGCCATCAAGGAATCCAAGTTGCAAGAAATACATTTTAATAAATTTACTTATACTATGAAAAACAGCGCCTGTAATAGATGAGCGCTTGCTCTTTTTAGATTTTTCTTCTGCAAATATTTGAGCATATAAATTCATTTTTTTAAGATGAACTTTGACAGTTGGATAAGGATAATGATAAATTGGTTCTTGGATAGCACCCGTTTCCCCTTTTATGGTAACCGATTCATGAACTGGCCTCTCATTGAAATTACCGTATTTTCTGTTGAACAATCGTAATTTGTATTCCTTCCCCCATCCTGAATGTTTTATCCTTTTGTCTAAGTAATAAGAGATTCTTTTTATTTTGTAGCCATTGCATTTAGGGCCTCTTAGGAATATTTCTTTTATCCTGTCTTTTAACCCAGGGCTTATTTCTTCATCTGCATCGATTGATAATATCCAGTCATATTTTGCAGAATCTGCAGCCAATCGTTTTGTTTTGCCAAAGCCAAGCCACTCTGTAGTTATTATTTTACACTCGTATCTTTGGCAGATTTCGATAGTTTTATCAACTGAGCCAGAATCCACTATAACTATTTCATCAGTCCATTGCAGGGAGTTGAGGCATCGTTCGATGTTCTTTTCTTCGTTTTTTGTAATTATGACTGCTGATATCTTTTCCATTTCTGCTCGGTAGTTAATTTAGTCTCAATAATTCGTTCGCTTTATTAAATGCCATCTCCGGTGTTATTCCAAAAGAATTGTCATTTTTTGAATGAAATTTTTTATTATACAGATGATGATGGGTAGGGAATTCTGAAGCAGGTGACCAGATTTTTGGATTGGTATTGCCAAATATAGCAAGTGTAAGGGTATTTGTTGTTACCGAAAGATGATTTAGCCCACCGTCGTTACAAATAAGCATTTTACATTTTTTTAATAACGCCGCTGCCTGTTCTAAGTCTGTTGGTGGTGCCATTATTGGTTCTGTTTTCATCATAGCACTAACATTTTCAACATCCTGCAATTCCTTTGGTCCCCACAATAAAATTATTTTGTAAGGTGTGTTTAACTGTAGCAGATCAGATAATTTTGCATAGTTTTCTAAACTCCATTTCTTCTTTAGGACAGGACTTCCTGGGGAGATACAAATAAATTGCTTTGGAGAAAGTTTCTTTATTTTTAACCATTTATCGATATATCTTTTTGCTTCCTGCGAGATATAAAAATATAATTTATAAGGCTCCTTTTTTATCCCTAATGGGCTGAGGATATCAAATCTTCTGGAAGCAGTGTACCCTATTTGCCCTTGTTCTGCTTTCAAATTGTAAACAAAACTGAATTTTGCATCTTTATATCCCACTTTGTATTTGGCAGTTGAAAAAAGTGTTAATAATCTAGTGCTGTTCATATTTTGTTGGTCAATAAGAATATCAAATTTTTCCTTCCTGATTTTTTTGATTGTCCTGATTCTCTCCAGATAATATGCATACCCGCTTGATTGCTTTAGCAAGATAAATTTATCAATAGATGGGTGGTTTTTGACAATATTATAATATTTTTCTTTCGTTAGATAGGTTAATTCAGCATTTGGAAAATGCTTCTTTATCTGCTCGAAATAAGATGTGGTAAGAAGGACATCTCCAAAGGGGCCTAATTGAATAATCAGGATCTTCTTTACCGTTTCAGGGGAAAGATTATTGATATTTGGCATATTCTTTTTCTTCAATAAGGGTGGAATGGTATTGGATATTGATCTTCTTTTTGATTGCCACCCGCTCATCATTATTAAAATAGATACCGCGGGCTAATTCAATAAACTCATTATCAAATTCTTTCTTTGCCTCTTTTTTTCTGATATTATCTTCAATATCCCACAATTTAAGATTTATGTTTTTCAGTTGCTGATAAAAAATGTTGTCAAAGTCAATTCCTGCCTTCTTCATATTCTTAGAAAGGATAGCGAGTTCCTTTTTTACATTTTTTAGTTTCTCAGCATCCTTGAATTTTTCTTTTTTGATGTCAAGAATCGTGACTTTATCTACCAATTCACCAATGGAAACTTCTATTTTCATAAGATTCCCTTATCTTATTTTTTATTTTGTCTACGACAATTTCGGGTGATATAAGTTTCATACATTTTTTGTGAGGGCAGTCCTCCAAAGGTTTTTCCGAAGTAAAACAGGGTGAACAATCCAATTTAACATAGATATTTTCATTTTCTTCATATCCGGAGAATTTTGGATCGACTGCCCCGCCGTAAATAATCACAGCTGGCGTATCAACTGCTTTTGCAACATGCATTAAACCGCCTTCCAAACCCAGAAATAAGCGAGCGTTTTTGATAAGCCCAGCGGTTTCGCGAATACTCAATTTACGCATATCTACAACATTTTTAAGCAAGGGGTCACTTTCCAGTCCCACCTGAACAAAGTCTATTTCTAAAGATAAGTTATCAATTACTTTTTGGAAATTTTCTAACCCCCACTCCTTGCGATTTGCACCGAAGCCCCTTTTGCCATACGGACAAAAAGCAATATAATCTTTTGATTCAATATTGGGGATTTCAGATGGCTCGATATATAATTCAGGGAATAATTTCTCCTTCAAACCGATATGATCTGCTATTTGTTCATAAATCGAATTTTCTGTATTTTGGGTAATTCTATATTTTGGCTTAATATGCTTTTTGGTAGTTTTGAAATGTTTGTTAGTAACCCAATCTACATAAGGATTATTTTTGAATAATTGTGGCCATCTCTTTGATTCCACGATGATCTTGTGTTTCGGATATTTACCTCGCAATGGTGGTAATATCGCAGAAAGCAACAGATTATCACCGAGCCCATTAGAGAAACATTGTACAAATATAGTTTGCGGTGATAATAAAAAGGCAAATAGCTTTACCCAATCAGTTATTTCTTTTAAGGGCATAATCCTTAAAGATCTTTTCTAAATTATCAATCATTTCTATTTCAGAAAAGTTTTTCTCCACAGTGTGATAAGCATTTCTTGAAAAATTCTCTCTTATTTTAGAATGCTTAATTAAATACTGTAACCGCTCATATAGTTGCTCTTTGTTTCCATGTTCTACCAAAAAGCCGTTATAATCATTCTTCACGATTTCGTTTTGTCCACCTACATCTGAACATACTACAGGAGTCCCCACTGCCATATATTCTACTACAGAATTTGAAAATCCCTCTAAATTGGAGAACAATATTCCAATATCATAAGTTGAAGCAATTTCAAGTTTATCTTTTACAAAACCGGCGATTATAACTTTACCTGTGAGGCTTAAGTTTTTTATTTTTTCATTGATGTTTTCCAGCTCAGGACCTTCTCCTGCTAAGATAAGATGTAAATTATCAAATTTTTCTGTCAATTTTGCAAATACATCTATCAACCCGCAAATATTTTTTGTTTTAGAAAATTGACATGTGGATCCCAATATCACTTTATCGGTTGGGATTTGGAATTTTTTCTTAAAATTATAGATCTCTGAAGCAGTAAAATATCTTGGTTCACAACCGTTGTAAACATAACTAACCTCACACGGTTTTATAAAATCCTTATTCCTAAGAATGCTTTCTACCACGAACTTACAAGGTGCAATAGTGAGATCGATCAGCCTATAAAATTCTTTTATTTTAGGATCATCGAAATCTCTTTCCGTGCCTATTCTGCGAATGTTAGGGACCTTGGTTATCTTTGCAGCTATTCCACCTATTAATACTTCCTTAGTGATATTGGTGACCACTAAGTCGACTTTGTGTTTTAATATAAACCTTACCAACCATATAATTTTGAAAGGATTAAAATCCATTCCTAAATTTTTGGGAATGATCTCGATATTGTTATCTGCCTCCTGGGTTAATTTAGACTTTTTATTAGAAATTATCCAAACCTTATGTCCTCTTTTCTGCAAGCCCACTGCAGTTTTTTCCATCCAGTTTACAATTCCTCCCCATCCTTTTTTGTTAGAGATATAAAGGATGTTCATCAAGAATCCCTTATTTGCTTTGCGACTTCTTGCATAAAATTTTCAAAAATAGTTCTGTAATGTTTTTTCTCATTCATAAATTCTTTGAACGGGGATAGATTGTCATCTAATATCATCGAGATGCGTTCTTTGATCTTCTCGCTAATTTGGGTCACATTATAATTCACATTCCAACTTTCTAATTTAAATGTTTTAGAAAAACCTGTACCTCTCAAATCCAGATTGATGTTTAGAAAGGGTGTCCCAATAGAGGCAGCAAGAATTGTGGCGTGTAACCTTGATCCAACAACCATACGAGCATTTTTATATAAATTAAAATATTTTTCAGCATAATTTGAGAAGAAAATGGGATGATTTAGGAATAAAATCTGTGCTGGCGGGACATCGCGGTCATCATGGCAGACAATAATAGGCTGGAGTTCCTTTGATTCTAAAAAAGAGATTGTATCTTTAATTATTTGGAGCAAAATAGTAAATTTTTTTTGCTGACTTGAATTTTTTGTATGGTAAAGAAGTGGATATGGAAAAGTTAGTAAGACCCTTTTTGCGTTGTTTGTACTTAATTGGTTTTCGAACAAAAAAAGTGCGGGACAGCCGGTGACAATGCTGTGCTCAAAACCAAGATTTTTTAAAAACTGCTGAGTCATTAGATCACGAACAGATGACAGTTTGGCTTTTGCATTAGTAGCCAAAATATCTGCTTTATAGTTTTCTTTCTCCAAGTAAGGTGCTTCATTTAAATCAGAGGAAGATACTCCCAAGCCAATCAGGAAAAAAGGCGGAACAAGATGCTTTATTTCATCTGCTTTGATTTTGGGAGACCAATTATTATAAAGGTCGCTACCTCCTACAATAACAGCGTCGGCAAATTTATTACTATGATAAATGTTTTTTCCTTTAAGCCCGATAGGTTTGCCCCAACCCCGATTACCTGCTACGGCTTTGGGGATAAAAATTGCATTAGGAAGATATTTTTTGATATGTTTCCGAATCGATAGAACCACAAAATGATCACCTGCGTTATAAGTGTGTGGACAGTAATGATGGATGATATAGTTTTTTTTATTTGTCCTTTTTGAATAGTAATAATCAGGGTAATATTCTATTTTTTTATTGAGGTTAACTTTTCTTAAGAAATTCATACATCAAATGTTATTTAGCAATTCATAATTTTTGAATCCACCGATCTGTTTACCTTGCAGTAGATTCTGTTCTATCCAGGTTAAAATTCTGTACTTCATCTTTTCATGTTTATGCTTTTCACGATTAGGATTTGGCTTGCCAGAATATTGCAATTTGCTCTGCCAATTCATTTCTTCAATTCTCTCCTGCATAACAGCAGGGTGCGACCCTTTAAATTCGGCGACTATGTTTAGTGGCCCATACTCAAATTCTTTTGGTACTCTTTCGTAATGCTTCTCTGCTCTACTTTTTCCCCAATGAACAGAATCTAAGGCTTTTCTCTTACTTTGCATCACATGTGGGGGGCGAACCCACCCATAGTGATAAATTTCTGCATCTACTTTTGCTACCTTAAGTTTATGTGTGCCTTTTTCCTGACGTGGATTATCATAATAGTCAAATCGTCTGAAGGATTGTGCACTTTGATAAGAGTGAATTTCAGGCAGATTTCGGATAATTCTAATTTCATATGGATACCAACCGTGTCCAGTATGATAATGCCAGTAGTCACCCCAAAAATGCTTATAACCGAAAAGCAAACCTTCAACTGTATTATTGTTCAGCAGTTCTTCACATCTGGATTGGATAGTGGGTAAATACTTTTCATGCACTACTTCATCTGCCTGAAGATAGAAAAGCCAATCTCCTGTGCAGGCTTCTTTTGCAATATCAGTTTGTAAGGCATTAATTATACCCTTTTTGAAATATTTTTCCTCCCATATTGTATCTACTATTTTTATTCTTGGATTCTTAATGGATGCTATTGCTTCGCGGGTAGTGTCATCTTCATCTCCTTTTCCCACTGCAATAACAAATTCATCACAGATAGGCAAAATAGATTTGATAGACTCGACTACAGGGTAATAGAGTTTTATGCCATTGCGCACAAAGGAAAACCCACTAATTTTCATATATCTATTGTCCCAAAATTATTAGTTGTAGAGAGATTGTAAAATTTAATAAGCAGAAAAACTTGTCAATAAATCGGGAAAGATAAGGGCAGAGCTATTTATAGAAAAGTTGATATAAAAGGGGATGTTTGTTCCACAGGCGTAATGCTTCCCATACCGCATCGTAATTCCCATTGGCGTTCCAGAAGAGATAACCACCTTTCACATTGACATCTGTCAAGGCTTGAAGCTGCGATATTATGTATATGGGCGTCAGATTACTGATATTAAGGGAAAAAGCCTGAAGATAGGGAGCCATCTTCTCCGGCTCATTTATTATTTCTCCTATTTTTTTACATGTTCTATATGTAAAATAATACGGTTCCTTCTCTGGATTTTGCCTTCCCCAAAATGTTCCAAAAAAATGTGATGGATATATCATTGGATGGAGCCTGTCAATGTATGGCATAGAGAGTTCAATAATTTGTCCTGTATTTATGATATCTTGTGGGTTCTGCAGAGCAACGACTCCAAAAATATCTGCAGAGAGGGTAATCCCGGCATCTTTTGTTATTGCTTGTGCACTCTTGAGAAAGTCTACAATTACTTGATATTTAGGGATTGAATCCGGGATGTTGTAATTAGCATCAAGCAAATGTGCTTCTGTTGGGAAGCGAACATAATCCAGTTGTATCTCATCCACTCCAAGTCCAGCCACTTCCTTTATTATCGCAAGATTATACTGTTGTACCTCAGCCAAAGCAGGATTTACCCAAGAGGTGTCTGGAACAGGGAAGGAATCTATTAGAGCAGTTGATAATGTGTCGTTTAGAAGGCTCTGCTTATTATCGATAGAAGAATAATTCGTATCAACCTCAGTTGGATTTTTTTGCCCCACCGGAATAGATTGAGGCGTCCACTCAGGCTTTGCTTGTGCCAGTTTTGGGTCCTTAAACAGTGTTAGACGGGCGATTACCATAATATCATGTGCATGTAGTAGGTAAACAAGTTTCTGGGGTGAGGCTATAATTGGATTATATGCACCAATTTCTCTTGCCAGGGGATGACTGGTGGAGTATAAAATTTCTCCATTTTCGTTCTTGAAATCTATCACTAATGCGTTACATCCTAAAGAATCATAATGGCTTATGATTTCGTGGAGTCTTGCGGTGGAAAGTTGATATGTGTTTAAATATATTCCTCGAATAGTTTGATGATTAATGTGGTCTAGGGTGGAAGGGATTTTATCCCAGGTCACAGGGATTTTCAGGTTTTGTCCAGGGAAGATGATATTATTGTCAGGAATATTATTTTGATATTTAATTGCGGAGATTAATTCAGGTAAGGTTAATAAATTTGTATAAGGGAGATATTTTTGCGCAATGCGATACAAATTGTCTCCGGGTTGCACAATATATGTGGATATAGAATCGGAGGCCTGTTCCTGCGGGAAGGCAATCACCGGGGAACCCAGAAGCAGGATGAGCAGGAGGATATAGATTTTATTCCAAAGAGACGGGCTCAGGCTCATGAGGGATTATTTTCGAGAATTTCAAGGCGCGCTATTGCTTTATATAAGGAATATTCCGCTTGACGAAAATCAGTTCCTTCTTTTTTTTCTCTAAGCAGCATTTCTGCCTGCTGCTTGGCTTTTTCTGCTCTTTCTTTATTTATATCTTCGGGTCTTTCAATAGTTTCAGTCAAGATATGTACGGTAGAGGGAGCAACCACCACAAATCCATCATGAATGACGTATTTTTGGAGTGTTTTATCAATGTAAACGCTTAGCACCCCTGGTTTAATAGCAGTTAAAAAAGGGGTGTGCCCATATTGTACTCCAAAATATCCCTCTACTCCTGGAGCGATCAACTCGCTTATATCACCTTCATAGAAAATGCCTAAGGGGGTAGTAATTTTAAGATGTATTTTATTATTACTCATTTTTCTT
The DNA here is from genome assembly GCA_049975325.1 of Cloacimonadia bacterium. Taxonomy (GTDB): domain Bacteria; phylum Cloacimonadota; class Cloacimonadia; order JGIOTU-2; family JBNGDW01; genus JBNGDW01. The sequence goes on from JBNGDW010000151.1 coordinate 9,903, forward strand.
TATTTTGGCAGCGCGTTCTTTCACCTCATCAATAGTACCAGCCATGAGAAATGCGCGTTCGGGGATATCGTCGAACTCTCCTTCGACAAGCCCTTTAAATCCCTTGATTGTATCTTCTATGGGGACATATTTCCCTTCATAATTTGTGAATTGTTCAGTAACAAAGAAGGGTTGAGAGAGAAATCGCTGTATACGCCGGGCTCTATTTACCGTAATCTTATCTTCTTCGGAGAGCTCTTCCATGCCGAGAATGGCTATAATGTCTTGTAGATCTTTATATTTTTGCAGTATCTCTTGCACCTGACGGGCTACTCTATAGTGTTCAGTTCCTACTATTCGAGGATCTAATATCCTCGAGGTAGAATCAAGAGGGTCTACCGCAGGATACAGACCTAATTCTACTATTTGGCGAGAGAGAACAGTGGTAGCATCTAAATGGCTAAAAGTGGTGGCTGGAGCCGGATCAGTAAGGTCGTCTGCTGGTACAAAAATTGCCTGAACTGAGGTTATTGAGCCATTTTTTGTAGAAGTAATTCTCTCTTGTAATTCTCCCATTTCGGATGCTAGTGTAGGCTGATAGCCGACTGCTGATGGCATTCTTCCTAATAATGCCGAGACCTCTGAGCCTGCCTGACTGAATCTAAAAATATTGTCTATGAATAGGAGTACATCCTGGTTTTCCTCATCGCGGAGATATTCAGCTTGTGCAAGAGCGGCTAATCCCACACGCAAGCGTGCACCTGGAGGCTCGTTCATCTGGCCGAAGACGAGCGAGGTGCTTTCCAAAACACCTGATTCCTTCATCTCGAGCCATAGCTCGTTCCCTTCTCTTGTCCTCTCGCCAACGCCTCCAAAGACTGAATATCCTTTATGCTTAAACGCTACATTACGAATAAGTTCCATAATAAGAACGGTTTTCCCAACACCAGCCCCACCAAAAAGACCAGTTTTGCCACCTTTACAATACGGACAAAGTAGGTCTATTACCTTTATACCTGTCTCAAATAGTTCATCCTGGACATTGAGG
>JBNGDW010000152.1:0-26365 GCA_049975325.1 Cloacimonadia bacterium
GTGTATCTTAACCTAATCTCAGAAGTTATGTTTGAGAAAAAATCGTGACTAATAATAGTATTAATCGCTCTGTTTAATTCGTTGCAATTTATCTCTTTTATACAAATTCCTATTTTATTATCTTCCAAAACTTTTTTTAGCCCTGGGTAATTATTGGTAATTACAGGCATACCATTATTAATATAAAAATATAATTTGTTGGGGGCACAATAATAATTATTCAAATTGGTATTCTCGTAAAATAACAATCCGATGTCATAATCTTTTAAAAAATCAGATATCTCATTAAAAGGAACAGGGGGTAACAATCTAATATTATCTTTTTTATTCTTTTTAATTAATCCTTCAATTTCTTCAACATAACTCTCATCACCAGGACCTACGATATCAAGTCTGACATTAGAGTTCATTTTAGTAAATGCACTTACAACTTCTTTATAGCATCTACCCTCTGTTATTGCACCAAGATAAATGATGTTAATTTTTTTGTTATTAACTGCTTTCAGTTTAAAATCATTATTCTTATTTGGAAAATTTTCCAATAACATCAACTTATGATTAGGCACTTTATACATTTTCTGAAAATATTTCAATCTATTTTCTTCGGCATGTATAATCACGTCACAGTACTTTAATAAATATTTTTCTATACCCTTCCAAACTATTTTTTTTATTCCCTTGTAAGTCACTAAAGCTAATTCACAACTATCATAGATTAGTTGAATTGCTCCAATTTTTCTTTTAACAAAGAAACCCGTTAACAATGTTACTAAGTGGCAACATTCTATAAAATCTGGATTTTCGTCAATGATTTGTTTCGAAATCAAATAGCAAAATTTTATTTGATTATAAAAAGTTGAAATTTTATTTTTGCCATAATAGTATGGGATACTTTTTATCTCAAAATCATACTCATGTAGGTTTCCTGCTTTGTTGTTCAGATTACCTAAAAACAATATCACATTAATATCAGCTTTTTGCAAAGATTTTATCTGTTTTAAAATTCTACTTTTATAATGGATATTCCCAATATAAACAATAGCTGCCTTTTTTTGTATATTTTTCATTGATTTATGATCTCTTAATTTTTTAACCATATCCAAAAATCAACTAATGCACGCAACATCCAAGCCTGACCCCACCGAATAAAAGGTATCTTAATTTTAAATCCTGACTCAAATGCTTTATAATAATACCAACCTTCAGGAGATTTCATATCTTTCTCAATTTTAGAATAAACCTTGAAGAGCCATTGTTTATTTTCTATAGTTGGCTCTAATACTAATGAGTTGCATATCAACGCTTCTGAACATGCATGAATATCTAAGTAAGTACTTCTATGAAATGGTAAATTAAGGAACACTTTTATCTTGGATGAATCTTTAAAAAAGTTTTTGCGGTAAAAACCATAATATTTCTTAAATGATTCCATAATTTTCCTATCTCCCGTCATTTCAGCAACATCATATAACATTCTTATTTCAAATCCAGAATGGTAATGATCCATTTCGCCATTCTTACTCGAAGCTTTGCTATAGTAATATATGGAGCCATCACTATTTTGTTCAGAAATTGTAAAATTTGCAGCTTTTAATCCAAGGTTTATATACTTTTCACAGGAAATTTCTTTCCCAACCATTATAAGAAATTTTGCTACAAATAAATTGGCATTGTTAACTTGAAAATTATCCAATGGGGTATAACTAAAGCAGACAGTGTTATTACCTGAATCGAATATATTTAGGTCATTAGTAAAAAACTCACAGATACTTTTACAAATCTCCAAACTTTTTATGTCGTTAAAAACTTTATACACCTTCCAAAATCCCTCACCAACATGGTATGTAACAACACTAGACGGAGTACCTTGAGGTATAAATATCGCACTTTCCCAGTCAAACGGGTATCCCCAACATTTGTTTTCGTATCCTTCAGAACAATTATTTAATAGCCAATTTTTACATTTATCAATTAATTCTAAATATTTTTTATTATTTGTTTCTTCATACAGTTTAGTAAAAGAATAAAGAAACAAGCCCATTGCCTTTGCATTCACTTTTTTCTTAACATGGAGAATATTACGAAAAGCTATGGGAAAAATTCCGGATATTTCATCAACGATTCTTCGCATTAGCCTTATCAGAAGTACATTATTATTCTCTAACAGAAATTTATAAAATTTTATAGCTTTTATATCATATGGATCATAACCTTCCCAACCATTATTAATAATCCAGTTCTCCAAAGATTTTATGCTCGACTCAACTTTTTGAATCGCAATTTTATCATTCATCTATCGAGAGGCTCACATTTATTATAATATTAAACTTTATCTCATCCTTGGTAATTATTTTGTAAAACAAAAAATTTTAAGACTTCTCGGACTAACGCTTTTTAAGAAATTTTGCTTTCAAAAGTTGTAAAGTTTGAATCTCTTTCTGGCTAGGTTCCCCCATTAAAAAAAGCATCACAGTATAAACAACAACCCCGACAAATACACTTAATATTAAATTTATAGGCACAAAAGAGGTCATGTTATTCCCTACAGGATACACTATCATCCCCATTATTGCTGAGGCGGCAGCTACTTTTACCAAAGACTTAAAAGGAAACTTCCAGATAAATAACTTCCTTGAGAATACAACCACCATCAACAAAAGAAAAACATAAGATATAAAAGTAGTTACTGCTGCTGCCATAAAGCCATACTTGGGCACAAAGCCAAAATTAAGCCCTATGTTCAATAACCCTGAGGTACTAATGCAACACATTGTAAGATAAGTCTTTTTGTAAAAACGAAATGCTGATTGGAATATCCACTGCAATCCAAAAAAAAATAATCCAAGAGAAACAAACGGGAAAATTGTATAACCAACGATATATTCAGTTACAGTGAAAAAATGCATTATAGGATACGCTAAAACACTTAATCCAACCACAACAGGTAAGCAAATTATTATGTAATATCGCGTAAGTTTTTCGAGAAATTCACAGCTTTTATCTTTCCCCTCTTTTTCCCATATATTTATCAACATTGGACCAGATGCTAATGTGATTGCAGACAGTATTAGAGTTATCCCTTTTTCAGAGATACCGTAACCGGCAGAATATATCCCAACTTCTGTACTACCTCGAAAAAAACCCAATATGTATCGGTCAGATAAATTTAACAACCATGCAGCGAGTTGCGTTACCACTAAAGGAAAACCATATTTAAATACCTCTCGTGATAATGAAGCTGACAATTTTAACTTTAGAGAAATCTTTCCCACCGATTTTTGTAATAGAAACGGAAGGGATATAGCCAAACTTAGAATATTTCCATAAAGTAAGCCTTCTACTCCTAAATGAAAAAGTTTAACTAATAACACCCCAAAACCAATTCCTGCTATACTTTTCCAGACAGTAAAACCACTATACCAATTCGCCTGTCCCTTAATTCTTAAAAATTGTGTTAAAACGTTAAAACAGCAAGTTAAAATATTCAAGAATATGCCAATTCCTAGATAAGAATATAATTCCGGAGACATAAAAGATCTGGCAAATATAAGAATACATATAAAAATTAAAGATACAACTAGTATAGAGATAAAAGTTAACTTAATAATATTACTATTAAATTCATATATTTTTGAATCGCGTTGGTATGCAGGATAAAATCTAATTATAGACACAGATGCCCAACTAAGAAAAGTGGCAAACAGACTAACGGTAGTAATTGTTAAGGAATAATTCCCATAATCTCCTGGCGGAAAAAGATGGGTAACAATGGGGATTGTAAGTAAACCAACTATTGCTGGTATAGCTAATGCAGGTAAATAATTCAGTGTATCCTTAAAAAATTCTTTAATCATTTCTGTTTTTACAATAAAAGGAGATGTATAAATGAACTTATAATAGTCTTTGTTTGTAGTATTATGACTACAGACTTCATAATTCAATTAAAAAGGGATAACCTCATCCATGAATTTGGCTTTTAATAAAATGATTACTTAACTTTGATATGTTCATTAAGGATTAAATCGTTCACATCAATATTCTTTCGATAAATTGCGACAGACATGCCTAATAAAATTGCTAATAACAAACCAATGTGAGAATATAGTGGAAACATATTAGAGAGATTAGCTATAATAAAAAGTATAATATATAATGTTGTTATAAAAAAGAACTTACTTTTTTCTTTTGATTTTTTCCAAAAATAACTTAAGCATGAAATTAAAAAACTAGAGAAAAGAAATAAAACTGGGATACCATAAAAAAATCCTATCAAAAGAAATTCATTATGGATTGCTAAGCCTTGTTTCCCTAAGGCATAGTCCTCTGACCATCCCGCATCCAATAAAGTATTATAGAAAACATCACTTTGAACACTACCAACACCAATTAGCCAATTCTTGGGAAGTTCTTTTAATAACGTTTTATCAAGAGTAAGCCGACCGCTTATTGTGTCAGCAAGTAGTCTTTCTCGGACAAAAGGAGACTCCATAAACCCAGTCTTAATGATGGGAACGAATGGAGGAAAAAATAAAAACACGAACACTATAGCAAAAACTCCCAATGTAATCATTTGCCAAACTTTCTTTTTCTTAACTTCAATAAAATACAAAATTGATAAAAGTATTAGAACAACCCAACTCATGCGATGAAAAGTTAATACAATCCCTACTAAAAACAAAATAACTAAGTTATACTTAAGTAATCTACTACGAACTGCAAATAATGTTATAAAAGTACCGATTATTAAAAAATAAGCTTGAGTGTATTCAGCATTAAAAACCCCACTTGTTCTAAGAAGTCCACTAAATGCTTCTCGTTCTGCCCCTACTCTGATGAATAGAGGATCAACAAAAAACTGATATATACCAATTATACTGGAAAGTGTGCAAACAATTAAAATTGCTTTTATAAAAACTTTTACCATCTCTTTATCTGTTGTCCTCTTTAGCACTAAGTAAATTACTAAAGGTGTTAGTATAGAAGAGAAAAATACTACTAACTCTCTCATTGTCACTAACTCTAATAATTTATGAATTCCAGTAACTACAAATGAGAGAATAATAAAAAGGTAAAAATACTTTTCAAATGGGGGGTTATTTTTCGAATTTTTTCTTCTACTTTTAATTTTATTGGCCCAAATCAGGACAAGATAAATAGAAAAAAGGACGAGTATAACTCGACTAAGTCTAAGATCAAATGGTGCACCTTTTATATCGATATTAAAAACCGAACCTGTTAAAATCCAATAGATTATTAGGAATATGATAAATTTATGACTAGTATTAGTTTTTAACACAAGGTATAAAGCAATAAGTAATGTAATAAATAAATATATGTTAATTACATTCATGCTTTTTACTTAAAATTTAAGATAACGCCTGCACTCTGGCAAAATGTTTCCAAGAATGGTTTATAAAATATCTCGCCATTTATATAAGGTGAATCATCATATTTATCTCTTAATAATTTATCTATTTCATATTCATTAATAGTAAAATAATAATTATTTTCAGCATTAATATTATCATTAGCTGGATAGCCTTGATATCCATATAATTCAATTGCATAATCTTCGCAATCAAAGTTATTATAGTGAATGGTTGGCACATTACCCGGATAGGCAACTATCCCCTTTATAGAATAGAAATTATTATACTCAACTAATGGATTACAGGAATTTCTTAGAAACATCGATGTATTAGTTTTTTTTACTTCGTTATGCTGAATCGTCGATGAAACATCATACATCAAGTAAAAACCATAATCACAATTTTGTATATAATTATTTTTAATTTCTGGTGAGCTTTCATTCTTAATTCTTATACCATTCTCACACCCTTTCATAATATTCTTCTCAATCAAACCTTCAGACACCTGTAAATAATAAATCCCGCCTTGTTCATCATTATAAATATCTTCACACAGCAAATTACTACAAAAGACAGAATCTGCATTTGTTGCATGAAAGCCGCAGAAACTGTTTCTAAATATACAATTTGAGATTGAAAAGCCATTTACCGTAGAGAGCAAGCCAGTGCCAGCATTATCAAATTTGCAAAAGGAAACAGACTTATCAGGTGAGCCAGTTAGTTCAACGGAGTTGTAGGGAGAAAGGGAGACGGAGGATGGAGTACGGAGCGAATCATTGGATGTAAACCAAATCATATTATCTTCTTCGCCTATTGCAGTTAGATCGCCACGAATTGTGAGTCTTACCCCAGGGTTCAGTCTAATTACTGCGCCGGGTTCAAGCGTTAGGGCACCAGAAATCTCTAAATAATCACCATATTCGGGCTCTATTATATAATGGTGGTAAGATTCGAAAGTGGTGGGTTCAGAGATGTCCTCGTGTATGTACGTCTCTGGAAATAGTGTTAAATCGGCAGTGTTCTTTGTGTGTTCTTTCGAATCCAATGTAAAATTTAAAATGTAAAATGTAAAATTTGAAAGTGAGTTACTTCCTTCATTTATCTGTACATTATAAATATAACGAAATCCAAAGCCATGCTTCATCACCACAAGGTTATATCTGCCAGTTGGAATATCTGTTATTTTAAAATTTCCATTCGCATTGGTTTGTGTTTCTCTTATCGGTTCTGCAAATCTATGGTCAAACTCTGTATGTTGCGATATTTTTATTCCAATATGTGGATATTTGGCGTTTATACGGGTGATTGTGGTGTCGAGTTCGACAAGATTGTAAACTCCAATAATTATTCCGCTGTGATTAGTTTCTCCCTGTAGATGTATAGTTCCTGATAAGTTTCCAATTTGAGAGGAAGTAGTAGAAGTGCAGGAACTTAGAACGATAAAGACTAATAGAATAAAAATAATCGCTGTGAAAAAAGGGAAAAGGGAAAGGGGAAAGGTTACTTTTTTATTCTTCTTTTTTTTCATGATATCTTCTTTTTAGACTTCCAATTAAATTAATCAATTTGCCTTTTATGTTTTTAATATCCTTTAATAAATTATCAGATTTTAAATAATCAAGATTTTTTGCAATTTGCAGTTGAGTTTCAACTTCTGATATTGATCCTAAAGCGATATAAAGAAAATGAAGATAATCTTTTGTTGAATTACGAGAAGCACCTTCCGCAATATTGGAAGGTATAGAAACTGAAGCTCTACGTATTTGATTTGTTAAACCATATCTTTCTGATTTCGGAAATTTATTAGTTTCTCTATAAATATTTGTAACAAAATCAATCGCTCCTTTCCAAACATCCAGATCTTCGTGGGTTTTTATTTCCTTTATTTTAGTCATTTTAAACTCTTCCTCAAGTTATTAATATCTCGTTATTTTTAACATTTCTCTTTTCCCTTTTCACCTTTCACACAATTCCGTTTTGTGGATATTTGGCGTTTATACGGGTGATTGTGGTGTCGAGTTCGACAAGATTGTATAATGCGACAGTAATGTCTGAGTGGTCGGATTCTCCCTGTAGGTGTATATTTCCTGATAAAGAGCCAGTAGAACTCTCAGTTGGGGATGAACAAGAAAGAAGGGAGAGTGAAGTTACCACGAGAAACAGAATGTAAAATGTAAAATTTTTTATTTTTCATCGTTATCCTTTGATGTTCTTACAATGGATGTTAGAATTCGAATTATCTCTTTACAATCATTGAAATATTCCTGGTTGTTTAAATAACCTGTTTTATTTAAAAGTTTAATCCAGTATAATGTTTCACGACTTTCTTTGCTTGCAATGCTCATTTTTGATAGAAAATCTTTTTTACTCTGCGAAGCGGTAGCTTCGTGAACATTTGCTCCTATAGATGTCCCTGCACCTAGTAATTGTTTGGAAAGAATGTATTCTTTTCTTTTAAATTTTAGTTCTTTATATACTTCTACAGTTTTTACTGCAAAATCAAAACTTTTATCAATTATAACATTTTTTTCACACTTACTTCCATTTTTTAATTAAAAATTAAGAATTCAAAATTTAGAATGTAGAATTAGTGTTTTTTCTTGTTTTCTTGCCTGCTTCCTGTATTTAGATCCCATTTTCTAAATTCCTTGGCGTCTCTTGGCGAGCCTGGCAGTTATTTCTCTTAACCGCAAAGGACGCAAAGTATATCTTAAGGAAACAGGAAGCAGGAGAAAGGAAATAGGAATCAAAATTTCTCCTGCCGTGTTTTAATTAAACTGTATAACATAGCTGATATTTCTTTTGTTATAACAATGAACTCTTTTGATTTTTGCTTAGATATTAATCCAATTTCAGCAGCGATATAAAGTTGAGTTCTCAGCTCACCACAGGAACCTTTGGCAATATGTAAGAACTGCCTGTATTCTTTATTAGTATTTCTCTCATAACCTTCGGCAATATTGGATGGAATAGAAACTACTGATCTTTGAATTTGATCACGAAGTCCGTAATCTTTCCAATTTTTAAGTTCTTCATAAATCTGTATCGAAAGCCTGATGCTCTTTTTCCACACCTCAAGGTCTTCAAACTTTTCAATCTTCATCTTCATAGTCTTTCCTGTCTCCTGTCTCCTGTCTCCTTTCTCCTATTCTTTTCATTGGATAGTTCGTTTTCAGTCATTTTTTTCGGTTTACGGGTATCGGATTTCTAGTTACCTGCTACCTGATTCCCGATTCCTGGTACCTGTGGCCTGTTACCTGTCGCCTGTCACCTCTCACTTTCCAGCAGTCACTATCAGATTGACAGTTCCGGTTTGATTGCTCACTATTTATATCGGAGTAATAGCAACTTTGGTTAAAAAATCTTTGATTTCACTTTCAGGGATTTCTTTGCCGACAAAATCGACGGCTTCCGAATAATCAATATCTTCATAATAAGCCAGCTGTTCTCTAAACAATTTCCGGTTGAAAAATTCACCAAATATCGCCTTAGTTCTCTGCTCAATTTCATTGATATTAAAATGATTCTTTAGTAGAAAATAGAGATCAACATAATCTTTCCATTTCCCCCGACCGCCCAGGGCAAAGGCTTTCATGGCGGCCAAGTCAATCAACATTGGCATATTTATTTTGCCTTGAAATTGTATCGGCGCATCAATGGAATATGGATAGGAAAAAAAAGTCATTTTTACGTCATTAACAATCAGATGAAGCTGGTCATATGCTGAATATAATACTTTCTGCACTTGATAGGGACCACTGTCAAACGCTCTTTTAATTGAATTTCGCTTAATATCCTGATTTGTAAATAAATCAAAGTCGATGGATCGCCGATGACCAATCTGAAGGGCGATCGCGGTTCCGCCTGCCAGATAATATTCTTTAGCGAATTCCCGATGAATCACAGGCAGTAGACTGATTTGATTTTGCGTTAATACTTCAGGATGCATTTTGATTAAAATATAATTTGAAGTAATTAATGGTACTTGATCGGTAGTTACAGCGAGGCTGATTGATCTGTTTATGGAAAATTTCTGCTACTTTTTCGCGTCCCACAAGTTCGAAAAGTTGGTAAATATCAGGCAGGTCGCCATACTGCAGAATCGTTTCAACCAATAAATTCAGACTGATATTTTCTCTATCTTTTTCCGGAATGGACCAGAACAGAGTGCGATGTTCCTCTATAAAGGCTCTTACTTTGGCCGAATTCATTTTTTACCTCTCATAAAGCACGCAAAGATTTTTTGTTTATACCTCTCGCAAAGCACGCAAAGTATATCTTAAGGAAACAGGAAGCAGGAGAAAGGAAATAGGAATCAAAATTTCTCCTGCCGTGTTTTAATTAAACTGTATAACATAGCTGATATTTCTTTTGTTATAACAATGAACTCTTTTGATTTTTGCTTAGATATTAATCCAATTTCAGCAGCGATATAAAGTTGAGTTCTCAGCTCACCACAGGAACCTTTGGCAATATGTAAGAACTGCCTGTATTCTTTATTAGTATTTCTCTCATAACCTTCGGCAATATTGGATGGAATAGAAACTACTGATCTTTGAATTTGATCACGAAGTCCGTAATCTTTCCAATTTTTAAGTTCTTCATAAATCTGTATCGAAAGCCTGATGCTCTTTTTCCACACCTCAAGGTCTTCAAACTTTTCAATCTTCATCTTCATAGTCTTTCCTGTCTCCTGTCTCCTGTCTCCTTTCTCCTATTCTTTTCATTGGATAGTTCGTTTTCAGTCATTTATTTCCTCTCGCTAAGTTCGCAAAGTTACGCAAAGTTTTTCTTTTTTATAATTCTTTTTACTTTGTGCTCGTGGCGAGAGTAATTACTCCAGCAGGCATCAGTAGAGCAATTCCTTCTCGAATTCTTTAATGTTCTTCGTGAAGAAGGATTTAATATCTTTCCAGTCTGTTCTGAAATCGTCACTTAGCCAGAGGGGGTCTGGATCCGATTCAGCATCTTCAAAATAGGTCAGTCCTTTCAAAATGCTGTAAAACTGGATCCCTGTGTTCTGAAATCGCTGTTTAAAATATTGACACCCCTGTTGAATTGAAATACCTGTTTTAAAAGCAGCATAGAGATCACAAAAATCCTTTTTAGCACCTCGTTGAGAAATAGCTTTAAATTTTTCCCCAATCAGATCAGGAATAGAGGCAATTTTTATCCCTTCCCACACGTATGGTTCATTAATCAGAGGTACCGAATAATGAAGAAATGAGAGCCGTATGCCATTTAATATTCCATGAACTGTCCCTCGATATTGCTGAATTACCTGAAACCCATCAATTTCACGAGCTAGTCGAGTCTCATCAAACGCCTCAATAGAAAAGAAATCGAGGTCTTCCGATCTTCGATGACCAATTTGTAACGCTAATCCTGTCCTGCCGCCCAGATAAAAAGAATCAATATACTGACCTAACACCCGTAAAACGGACCGAATTGGTTGGTCAATCACATATTCAAAGATTTGCATTGTGAATAAGGTATTTTGTAATAGCTTGCCCAGAATAAAGCCGTCCGACGCGAGAGACCGCGTTTGTGTCGGACAGCGTGGATGATCTCCGCCTCAGAAAATAATTCTCTTAATCGCAGAAGGTCTTTATCAGTTCCGTCATTCAACACCCGGATGATAATAAAATCCCGGTTATGCTCAATAGATATATCGCTGACATCCCAAAATAGCCAATTAGAAAATTGAGATTTTATGTTAGGCATTTTTATTTCTCGTAAAGGATACTTTAGTCAATATAGAATTTAGAATGTAGAATGTAGAATTTAGAATTTAAAATTAGTGTTTTTTTCTGGTTTTCTTTCCTGATTCCTGTATTCAGATCCCATCTTCTAAATTCCTTGGCGCCTCTTGGCGAACCTGGCGGTTTAATTTTCTTAACCGCAAAGAACGCTAAGTAGTGCAAAGATATTCCAAGAAAGCAGGGAAACACAAAGACAATCTTTTAATAAATCCTAAATTATAAAAACAGATTTCAAACAACACTCAATTACCATCTTCTAAATTCCTTGGCGCCTCTTGGCGAACCTGGCGGTTTATTTTTCTTAACCGCAAGGTTTCATTATTATTCAGGAAGGTTATTAACTACTCTTTTAATACCATGTTTTAGTAAAGCAACATTGAAATTTATTAAAAATCCCAGTTTACAACCGGAAAGCCTGAGATATGTTAGTATTTGGGCCATATGGACTTCATTCAAGGCATCCACCGATTTTATTTCGATAATCACCTTATTGTTAACCTGCAGGTCTATCCGGTAGCCACAGTCTAATTTGACACCATGATAAACTACCGGAAGCGCTTTTTGTTGTTCTGCCACTAATCCTTTATTTTGCAGTTCAAACAACAAACAGGCTTCATAGGTTGATTCTAACAGCCCCGGTCCAAGTTCCTTATGAACCTTTAAAGCACAATCTATGATTATTTTCCCAATTTCGTTTTCTGTCATTGTTTTACCTACAAAGTACACCAAATTATTTCTTCCTTTATCTATTTTACCCTTGGCGCCTCTTGGCGAACCTGGCGGTTTATTTTTCTTAACCGCAAAGAACGCTAAGTTTTTATTATTTTTTCGTTGCGACCTCTGCGGACTCTGCGAGAGGCTTGTGCTTTGCTTAGCTAAGTATATGCATCCTATCGGCTCTTATGAGGAGTCGTGACTGTTTGTTACCATTTTTGTCTTCCCACCGGTCCTGCTTCAGGGTGCCTTCAACTATCACAGGAGTGCCTTTCTTTACCTGCTGACCGGCCCTTTCTGCCAGTGGACCCCAGAGCTCTACATCAACAAAGGCTGTGACCTCTTGCCACTCTCTGTTTTTATCCTGATAACGATGGTTATTCGCAATAGTTAAGGTGGTTACCGGAGTTTGCTTATCACCAATTTTGCGAATTTCAGGATCTGCGACAATATTGCCACCAAATATAACGGTATTGATATTAGGTGTTTTAGTGCTCATTTTGTTGCTCCTTCTTGTTTTTATTTCTCACTTGTTTCATCCGCCAACTGGCTGGCTTGCTTTTTCACTTTTCAAAGATAATAGAGCATCAAACAAGTCCGTCAACTGACGGATAGAATTCTTTCTCTCTTGCAAAGAATGCAAAGGTATATCTCTCGCAAAGAACGCAAAGTTACGCAAAGTCTTTATATGATTTTCTTCCTTTGCGCTCGTGCCGAGAGGCATATTCTTTTCGTTATTAAGATTAAGGAGAGCTAAAACTTCGCGGGCGCGGAGAAGTTCTTTAACAAGATTTTTCCTATATTTCATAGCGATTGTCAAATCTAAAAGCTCAAATGCCCGCTCATAACAATTATTAACCTCCTCTGTGTCGCCTCTGACTATCCAGTTTCGGGCTCTGTTCAATTCATTTGCAATCAGTAATATTTGTTGAGTCGGAGTAAATTTACTCCACTTTTCGAGGTCCAAATCTTTATGAAATTTTAAGTTATACATTATATCAATATTCTACTTTTTTATCGTCTCTACTATATATTCTTTTTGTGCCGTGGTTAGTTCACCATAGATAGGGATGGAGATGACCTCTTTTGCAGCTTTCTCTGCTTCTGGTAGGTCACCCTCTTTATAACCAAGATATGCAAAGCATTCCTGCAGATGGAGCGGAACAGGATAGTAAATCGCATTACCAATACCAGCCTCATCAAGTTTGCGTTTAAGCCTGTCACGCTCTGGGGTGCGGATTGTATATTGGTTGTAAATCATTCGATTTTCTGGGGCAACATACGGAGTAGTGACATCATTCTCTAAATGCTCGTCATAATAATCTGCATTCGCCTGCCGGGCTTTATGCCACGACTCTAAGAAGGGGAATTTTGCCAGAACTACTGCTGCTTGTAAAGTATCAAGCCTGAAATTTCCACCAACTACTTTATGGTAATATTTTGGCTTACTTCCGTGGGCTCGTAGTATTCTTATTTTTTCAGCCAATTCTTCGCTGTTTGTAGTAACCATCCCACCATCACCGCAACAACCAAGATTTTTGCTTGGGAAGAACGAGAAACACCCTACATTGCCGAGAGAGCCTGCTTTTTTGCCTTTATATTCTGCACCTATAGCCTGGGCTGCATCTTCAATTACAAAAAGGTCATATTTGTGGGCTATATCCATAATTGGGTCCATATCTGCGGTCTGCCCAAAGAGATGGACGGGTATAATTGCCTTTGTTTTCTCTGTAATTCGCTCTTCAATAAGTTCAGGATTTAGATTATAAGTTCTGGGATCAATATCAACAAATACAGGTTTTGCCCCAACTCGATGGACACACCCTGCGGTGGCAAAAAAAGTAAAAGGTGTTGTTATCACCTCATCTCCATATCCTATATCGAGCGCCATTAAAGACACGAGAATCGCATCCGTTCCTGAGGAAACGCCCATAGCATAATTGCACTGGCAATAGTCAGCAATGGTATCTTCCAGCTCGCTTACTTGGGGTCCATTGATAAACTTTTTTGAGTCAAAAACCTCTATCATTGCATTCAGAACCTGCTGTCTGATAGGTTCGTATTGTGCGTCCAGATCTAACATTGGAACTTTCATATCTAACACCTTTCTTGTTTACTTTTTATCAAGATTATTCTTTAGAAGTTGTTTTTCATCGACATCGCGTAAAACACGGGCAGGGCTGCCCAGCACGATCTTCCTTTGTGGCACATCGTGAGTAACCACAGCTCCTGCTGCCACCATCCCATCCTCTGCAATCACCTTGCCTGGCAGAACCGTGGCATTAGTGCCAATCCTTCCACCTGTTTTGACTGTCACTCCTTTAAAATATTTGAATCTTTCCTTGTCACGCCCCATATAATTATCATTGCTAGTGGCAACGCATGGAGCAATAAAGCAATAATCTCCAATTTCAGAATAGGCAGTGATGTATGCATTTGTTTCAAGTTTACATCGATTCCCTATCTTTACAAAATTTTCGATTGTGACATTTCTTCCAATAATATTGAGGCTACCCACTGTTACATTTTCTCTAATTGTAGAAAGATCAGCAATAAGATTTTTCTCTCCCAATCTGCAGCCCACATATATTATTACATTCGCTCCAATAAGGCAGTCGTCTCCAATCTTTGAGGGAGGATATTCCTTTGGTTTAAATATACTTCGTGGTGAAAAAAGAGGTTTTTTGCCGACGATTGTATTATCATCTATTCTCACGCCATTACCTATGATGCTTCCTTCATGTATAATTACATTATGACCCAACAGGCAATTATCCCCAATTTTTACATTATCTTCTATGATAACATTAAATCCCAGTTTGGTGTTTTCCCCTATGGTAGCTGAAGAGGCAATCTGTTCATTCATAAGTTTTCCTTCCTACAGAAGAATTTTTCTATTCAATTTTGTTTTCGGTTTCTCTTTATTTTGATTAGATTTTTTCCGGCTCCCCATTATTATGCAGGGATTTTTGAGCAGCCACAAGAACCTTCAGGACATCAACACCATTTTGTCCATCAGTCAGGGGTTTTTTATGATTCGTAACGCAGTCTATAAAATGACTGTCTTCTACTTTTAATGGTTCATCAAGCGAGATTTTGGGAATTGTTATATCCCCATCGTGAAGGATGAGGGCTTCGGCAAATGAATCATAGGTCACCTTGGAAGCATCCACTCCCTTATCATAGATTCTGATTTTCTCACGAATTTCCATGTCATCAAAGGTAACCATCTTTTCGCTGCCAACGATAGTGAATTTTCTTATTTTATGTGGGTCCAGCCAGCTCACCTGACCATGAGCGAGTGCCCCGTTTTCAAAATAGATGGTGAAGAATACTACATCATGGATATCACTTTGCTTTTGGAGGAATGTCTGGCCTGTTGCAGAGACACGAGTAGGTTTAGTTTTAATAAGATAGAGCATGATAGAAATATCGTGTGGCGCGAAACTCCATAGTGCATTTTCATTTGACCGCACCTTACCAAGATTTACTCTTTGGGAATAGATATAGAGCACATCCCCGATTTTTTTCTCATCCACTAATTTTTTGAGATAATCAACAGCAGGGTGATAGAGAAGAAGATGTCCAACCATCAGGATGAGCCCTTTTTCTTCTGCAAGGCGTACCAATTCTTCCGCTTCCTCAATATCCAATGTGAGCGGCTTTTCTACAAAACAGTGTTTCCCTGCGAGTAGAGCATCCTTGGCAATCTGGTAATGTGTTTCGGCAGTGGTGGAGATCGCGATAGCATCAACTTCGCTATCCTGAAGAAATAGCCTATAGTCATTGGCTGTTCTAATTTTAGGGAAGTTTGCTTTAACCCGAAGAAGATTCTTTTCATCAAGATCGGCTACACCAACAAGTCCGCATTCTGGGAGGGAAGAAAATGTCCGAACATGGTTGAAACCCCAAGACCCAGAACCTACGATAGCAATATTTGGTTTGGTCATTGTTTACCCTTTCATTTTTCATACCAGCAGGCGGACTTCGTCCCCGTCAGTTGCAGGGCGTTTTCCTGCAACCTACTGGAATATAGTGTGTTACGGATCTGAAAATATTACAAGATCGAAATAACAGAATTGAATCATTTATCAGTACTGTCAATTTTTTTATAAACATTTTTACTCGATCAATTCTACATTTTCAGCATCGATTTCCAGTGCAACTGCCTGTTTTATTAAATCTATATTAAGAACCAATCTATATTTATCTTTTCTATGGGATATTTTCCCTTTAAATCCAGCAAATGGACCTTTTATGATGCGGACGCTTTTCCCCCTCTGGAGATAAGTATGTGGGAAGAGCTGGGCTCCTTTCTGGCGTAGATTATATATACGAGAAAGCTCTTGCACAAGGGTTTCCTGGTCTTTTGCTTCTATAAATTTGCAGATATGGCCAAGCTGATATAGCTGCCTTTTCCCATAGATATCGCAGCAGCAAAAGATATAGCCTGGAAAAAGTGGCTTTGTAAAGGTAAGAACCCGATTATGGTAGCGACGGCAACTTTCTCGGAGTGGTAAAAAATAAGATATACTGTAATCAACACATGCCTTTGCAACCTTTTTTTCTCTGCGAGGCTTTGTCCAGACAGCATACCATGTAGATCCATTTTTGGGCAGAGCCAGTCTCCCATATAGTTCCTTTATCTCTTCCATTCCAGAAAATATTCTAGCGAACGATATCTAATCGCGATTAAGGATGAATTCATCTTTTATTTTAATTCATTTACCTTGTCAAGGTTTTCCCAGGTAAAATCTTTTTCATTGCGTCCGAAATGCCCGTAAGCAGCTGTGTGCCGATAGATAGGCCTTTTCAGGTCCAGGTATTCAATAATTTCTCCTGGCCTAAGCGGGAAAACCTCCCGTATCATCTTCGCCAGTTCTTCATCAGAGAGTATGCCTGTATTAAATGTATCAACAGTAACAGCGATAGGTTCTGCCACTCCGATTGCGTAGCTGAGTTGTACCTCACATTCTCTTGCCAGCTTTGCTGCCACAATATTCTTAGCAATATATCGTGCCATATATGAGGCACTTCTATCAACCTTTGATGGGTCTTTTCCTGAAAAGCAGCCTCCCCCATGACTGCCTCTTCCACCGTATGTATCTACGATAATCTTACGTCCTGTCATCCCTGTATCACCCATAGGACCACCGATAACAAAGCGTCCAGTAGGATTTATATGAATCCTTATATCTTTACTCCATTTTGGTTCGGGTATAATAGGTTTAATCACATGTTCCAGAATATCCGTTCTAATCTGCTCGATGGTAACATCTGAGGCATGCTGGGCAGAAACCACGATGCCTACAACCTCCTGTGGTCTACCATCTTCATATTCGATAGAGACCTGAGACTTGCCATCAGGATTCAAGTAGAGAAGAATTCCTTCTTTTCGCACAGATGCTAATCGGCGCGTTAATTTATGTGCGAGCATAATAGGCATTGGCATAAGTTCTGGAGTCTCGTCACAAGCGTAACCGAACATCATCCCTTGATCCCCGGCTCCTTGTTTGCTTTTATCTCCTCTGTCGACCCCCAAGGCAATATCAGGAGATTGACGAGTGATGCAGTTAAGCACAGCTGTCGTGCGGTAATCAAACCCAAGTTCTGGCTCGGTATAGCCAATTGCACGGATAGTTCCACGCACGATCTTTTGAATGTCAACATAAGTTGTTGTGGTGATTTCTCCCCCCACAAGGGCTAACCCAGTGGAAAGAAATGTCTCGCATGCGACACGGCAGTCAGGATCATCCTTTATAATCGCATCAAGAATCGCATCAGAAATCTGATCTGCAACCTTGTCTGGATGGCCTTCTGTTACAGATTCCGAGGTAAATACATGTTTACTTTTATTCATCCTTCTCCATCTTTTAATTCATTTTAAAAATCTGAGCAGATTGAATTACATTTTCTTGTTATGTCCCAATTGTCCATGAGGCTAAATACTTCTTCTGCTCATCTGTCAGTTCATCTATTTTTATGTGCATAGAATCAAGTTTAAGTTTTGCAATTTGATTATCTATATCTTCTGGCACAGGATGTACACCCACGGGGAGCGTTTGACCATTTTTATGGAGATTAACAAAATATTCAGCCACGAGCGACTGATTGGCAAAGCTCATATCCATGACAGATGCCGGGTGGCCATGGGCGGCAGCGAGGTTAATCAGCCGACCTTCAGCAAGAACATAGATGTGTTTACCGTCAATCTCGTATTCATCCACAAATTCCCTTACCTTTTTTCTGGAATCACAGACTCTATTTAGTTCGGTGAGGTTGATTTCCACATCAAAATGGCCTGAATTACACACGATAGCGCCATCTTTCATAGCCCGCATATGAGGGAGGTCGATCACATTTATATCTCCCGTGATGGTGACAAACAAATCTCCCAGCGGGGCAGCATCCATCATTTGCATTACCCTAAAGCCATCCATAGCAGCTTCTATTGCCTTTAAAGGGTCTACTTCTGTGACAATTACATTTGCTCCCATACCATGAGCGCGCATTGCCACACCGCGACCGCACCATCCATATCCAGCCACAACTACTGTAGCACCTGCCAGCAGAATATCAGTAGCTCTGATGATTCCATCAATTGTACTCTGACCTGTTCCGTAGCGATTATCAAAGAAATGTTTTGTTTTTGCATCATTAACTGCCATGATGGGGTATCGCAGGGCTCCATCGGCAAGCATACTTCTAAGTCGAATAACACCAGTGGTTGTCTCCTCACTCCCTCCTATTATCTGGACACATTTTTCTGGATATTTGGAATGAATCGTAGAAACAAGGTCACAGCCATCATCCTGGGTGATTTGTGGATCAAACTCAAGCACCTGATCGATGTGTTTATAATAGGTGGTATTATCTTCCCTGTTTATAGCATAGACATCAATATCAAAATATTTTACGAGTGCAGATGCCACATCATCCTGGGTAGAAAGTGGGTTTGAGGCACAAAGCCTTATCTCAGCTCCACCAGCCTTTAGCGTTCTCATCAGGTTTGCCGTTTCCGTAGTTACATGTAGGCAGCTCCCTATTCGGATATCTTGTAATGGCTTTTCTTTTTCAAATCTTTCTCTAATCAGTCTCAATACAGGCATATTCTTCTCAGCCCATTCTATCCGCTCAAGCCCTTTTTCTGCAAGATTAATATCTTTGATATGGGACATTATTACTCCTCTCTACAAAATAAGTTTCTATTTTGCCCGGTTGCGATTTCTTAAAGAGCCTTTAACCATACTATTCGATTTAGCGTGCTGTAAGTTCCCCTTTTACAGAGGTTATGTCAGGCTTTATCCTGTGTCCCCGTCTAAAAATGCTTATATCTGCACATCCTCCCTTATCCTCTTCCTTATCTTTCTGCAGAGTCATATCTTCATCTCCGCCGGCTTGCGGATGAATTGTCTCAACAGCCTGCGAGCAAGGGAAGAATAATCTCACCAAACTAGAAAAGAGGGAGCTCCCGGAGGAAGTCCGTTCATCTGCAATTGCAAATGAAGTAAGGAAAATAAGCAGTGTAGATAGACAGATAATTCTTTTCATGTCACTCCTATATTTATTGCATTAGCATAGAGAAATATTTTTGTATTTATCTTCATTCAGAATTTATTGTCAAGTAAAAATTCTTCTCCGGAATCATTTTTTTTAACACAACTTAAAATCGCTTATGCATATCATTTTCTGCTAATCTGCAGTATTGTTGTTTTTATATAAGTGCTCAGTAAATTTCTCTTTTTCTTTCGTAAACACAAAATTTTCGTCCGTATTGAAAGCGAGGAATTTATTTACCTAACCCTCATAGAACAGAGCATATTTTTCGCAGATAGTCCATTCTATGTTCATAGGAATTATCGCTTGTATCTATCTCAATGATTGAGTTTTCTTTTGGAAGTGGGACATAGTCTTTCTTTTGTTGCACATATATTTCCCATCTTCCATCAGAAACTGATTTACCGACAGCTCTTTCTGAAAATCTCTTTTTAATCGCTTCCTCATCGCAAGTGCAATGTATAATTATCATTTTTGCAGAATATTTTTTAGCCAGATTATAAGCCCATTCTCTATGCCTTTGCTGAAGAAATGTTCCATTAAGAATACAATTCCTATTGTTTTTCAAAACATCTTCTGCTTCTCTCATAACTTCTTTATATGTATCATCTGTTCTTTCTACAGAATATAATCCAGTCCCATAATTATCATATTTGCGCTGATATTTATCCATTCCGGCTATTTTCTTCCTAACTACATCTGTGCCTATCTCGATAGCATTATAATCTGATGACAGCTTATGAGCGATAGTAGATTTCCCTGTTCCTGCCAGCCCATGCATGACAAAGAGTATCGGGGTCTTATCATACTTAAGTGCGCAAGAAAAAAGTTCTGCATAATAGTCTGCAAGCCCAAAATACTTATTGGCTTCTTTGATTATTTCATTTTTGGAGTCATTATCGAGGTCTGGTGAGAGCATAAATCCAATAACTTTACCACGAACATAAGCTCTATAGCATTTATAAAAGTTAATAACCTGAAGAAAGGTATCATCTTTATACCTTTTTAGGAACTCATGCACAAGATAGGCAGAGAGGGCGGGAAAATTCTGATAATCCAAATCCATTGCAAGAAAACCAATATCTGCGGCAATATCAGAATATCTAAACCTTTTATTGAATTCTATCCAATCGAAAATAGTGATATAGCCATTTCGATCTATTACGATATTGCCAGAATGCAAATCTCCGTGACAGTCTTTTATATGCCCATCTTTTATTCGCTTTTGGAATAGCTCGGCTTGTTTATTAAGAAAATCATTAGTCTTATTTTTTATACTTTCATAGGTTTCTTTGCTAATTGTAATATCGATTACATTTTCGGTTTGGGCAAAGTTTTCATCTGTATTTTTTTTGATTATTTCAATGCTACCAAATTTGTCAATTTCCTCATTAGGTTCCAGCCCCCTATAGAAGGAGGTGAGTATTTTAACAATATTCTTGATGTCCTCATTTCTTATAAAGTTCTCTTTAAGCAGATTGCTCATCAAACGGTTTTGGTCAAACTGAACCATTTTAACTGCATATTCAATGATTTCCCCGGGATAATTTCCGGCTCGGAGCCCTTCTGCAGTTTTGTGAATTGGTACTACATCGACATACATATTTGGTGCTAATTGTTTATTGAGATGTAACTCCTCTTGGCAATAGAATTTTCTTTTAGCAAGAGTGGAGAAATCTAAGAAGCCAAAATTTACTGGCTTTTTGATCTTATAAGCAAAACTGCCAGTGAGAACCACCCAAGAGATATGAGTTTCTATGATACTTGTTTCTGTAATCTCTTTACCATAGATCTTAGGGTCGGAAAGTATTTTTTTATTCATAGGCACCTTATAAATTTTGTGTTTTTAATCATAGCCAAAAATTTTCCAAAAGGCGACTGGCTAAAAAATAAAAATGAATGGAGTCCATAATTTATAAAAGCGCTTTATTTTCTAAAGCTTCCTCAAATTCTTTCTTTAGTTTCTCGTTGTAAAACGGTAAAACGGTAACCCTATTAGTTTAAAATATTTGTTTTCTAACTTCAAATCTGTTTCTGCCTTGTTTTCTAATTCAAGCAAGAAATCTTCCTTCCAGCCTTCTTTAGAATCTTTAAATTTACCTCGTTTATCTTTAAACTGATCACCTTTTGACTCAATAACACTGCTAAACAAGCTGAAACACAAGCATTGTTAATATGCTGTTGTTTCCATTTTATATCCAAATTTCTCTCCGTAATTTTTCTGTTGCCACTAACGGCTTCTGTGCAACACGCTTAAAGCGTAGGCACATTGTTGCTAAGTAGGTCGTTTAGCTGCATTACTATACTCTTCTAACAAAGACGCTATCAATTCTTTAACAGAAATGATCTTATCTACGCGATAAGCATTAGCTCCTGCAAAAGCAAATCCTCTTTCAAGGTCTCCCTTTTTGGCATTAGTTAATGCAAGTGCAATACAGTATGGCGTATTTTTAAAGTCACAGGTTTTGAGACACTGCCATGGACAGTTAAATGGCTTTTTTATTCCTCTTGAGACATCATCAAGAAACTGATTTTTTATCGCTCTTCCCGGTAAACCAACAGGACTCTCAATTATGACAGTATCTTCTTTTTTGCATTTTATGTAAGCCTCTTTAAACTTTATGTCTACATCACACTCGTGAGTCGCAACAAACCTGGTTGCTATCTGCACTCCTTGCGCTCCTAACTGGATAAATTTATGAATATCCGCACCTGTATATATGCCTCCTGCAACAATAACTGGAATATTTTTATTAAATTGTTGCTCAAAAGTTCTTATTATTGAAATAACATCGGGGAGTATTTTCTCTAAAGAATAATCAGGATTATTTATTTGCTCCTTTTTGAAACCGAGGTGTCCACCAGCTAATGGACCCTCAACAACCACAGCGGCAGGTACATTATTATAGTGTTTTGCCCAATATTGAAATATAATTTTAGTCGCTCTTGCCGAAGATATTATAGGAATAACCCTGGTTATAACTTTCGTCAATCTGCCTAACAGGGATATCTTCGGAAACCTTAGTGGAAGCCCTGCACCAACAAAAAGTAAATCTGCACCTTCATCTAATGCAACCTGTATATGATCATCAAAATCTGAAAGGGCTACCATTATATTTACACCGATAATGCCCGTTGTTATCTTCTTTGCCTTTCTTATTTCTTTGCGCAAAGCTCTTTTGTTTGCTTCGTTGAAATTTGTGCTGAAATCAGGTTCAAGCATACCAATGCCAGCAGAAGAAATAACTCCGATACCGCCCTCATTTGCAACAGCTGAGGCTAAACCTGATAAAGAGACTCCAACCCCCATTCCTCCTTGAATTATAGGAATTTTTGCTGTCAGATCTCCTATTTTTAGTTTTCTTAGATTATTACTACCCATAAAGAATATCCTTTATCTATTTCGTATAACGTTTTGCGGATAAAAGAAGTTGCCGAAGGCAATTTGGGCGAAGTGAAACGAACTCTTTTATTTGCTGTTATATGAAGTGGGGAATCTATATTAGTTTTATACTTAAATTTTACCATTGATTTTCAAAACTATCAAAATCCTTAACAGGAGCAACAAATTTTGAATCTCTTATAAGTTCAAATCTCTTTTTGGCACTTCTTATCTTAATTTTTTCTTCAGGCTTCAATTCATAAATATTATTAGTCCCTTTGGTTTCAACCACAAAGTAAACTTTTTCGGAAGTTACACCATCCTGAACTTTTTCTATCACAATCGCCCAGTCAAGTGTGTAATTCCCTGCTGGTGTTTCTATTGAATACCAATCAGGTAGTTTTATAAATAATTTTATCCGGGAGTCTTTATCAAGTGCTTTAGCAAACTCTTCTTCTATATTAGATTCTTTAATTATTCCATCATAAATTGATTTTTTTACTTTTAATACATACTTACCATAACTTGCAACTTCCTCCCTTAAAAGACCAACATCATAACTTTCTTCTAAATTAATATATTTAATACCCTCAACCTCAAATGCTCTTTTACAATCCTTAATAACTTCTATGACCTTTTCTGCATATTTTTGAGGATTCAGAAATAAAAGATTAAGATTATTAGAACCTTCTAATATTTTAAATATTGTATTTTTAGTTAGACTGGACTCTTTTTCAATAAATGTTATAAGATTAAAAACTTTGGTTATCTTTGTTTTTCCCGATGTTTCTCTAATAAATTCTTCTTCAATATCTTCAGATTTAATTTTATTTATCCTAACTTTTCTAATGCTTTATCAATGTCAGATTTTAATAATTCCTCAATTTTGCGACAATAATTTGACTTTATCCTCATCAAATTGACAAAACCGCCTTCACCCTCAATCTTGGCGCCGATAAATACATCTTGTAGTGCTTTGTAAAATTTTTGTTCTTTGGTCATGTTTTTTCACCTCTCGTTATTATGGTGTCAGGCATTAAGTAATAATAACCTGTCGCCTTCTGACCTGTCTGCGTGCTGTCGCACAGCACAGGCAGGAAAATTTTTGGCGAATCCAAAGAGCAGGCGGGCAAACTGGCGGAGAGAGTGGGATTCGAACCCACGTTCGCCAAACGGCGAAAGCGGTTTTCGAGACCGCCCCATTCAACCACTCTGGCACCTCTCCTTTTACAACCTGTCAATCCGCCGGGTGGTAGACAAAAATGGCGGAGAAGCCGGGATTTGAACCCGGGGTCCCGATTGCTCGAGACACACGATTTCCAATCGTGCTCCTTAAGCCACTCGGACACTTCTCCATCTCAAAAAATATACTTACATTATTGCGTCTTTCTCTTCTTTCTAAAAAATTCTGTCAAAAGGCTTCCGCATTCTTCTGCCAGTACACCACCCTGCACATCAGGATTATGATTAAATCGCCTATCAGCAAGCACATTGTAAATCGTACCACACACTCCATTTTTCTCATCGTAGGCACCAAAGATAACGGCTGATATTCGAGCTAAAATAATTGCCCCTGCGCACATCAAACACGGTTCAAGAGTCACATATAATTTGCACCCATAAAGCCAGTTGTCAAATTTAGCCAATGCCTCTTCTATCGCTATCTTTTCTGCATGCGCAAGAGGGCTGTGTGAACCGCGGTTGTGTGACCTTGCAACTATCTCATCATTATGCACAATCAGAGCCCCGACAGGAACCTCGTCCTCGCGAAGTGCAACCTCCGCCTCTTCTAAGGCTATCCTCATCCAATATGCATCATCGTGCTTATCCATAATAAAAACAATAAGTTCTGAAAATGAGTTTTGAATGTCAATAGTTTTATCGAATCCTATGGTTTCACTGTCAATTAAATTGACAAATTTTTTTGCTTTAAACAAAAATAAAGTTATATATAATTTTGAAAATATTTTATTGGGAGAAATATGAAGATAAACAGATTAACCTCGCTTTTTCTCTTCCTGTTCTGCCTTTTTAGCGGGCAGGTTGGAGTGAATGCAGAGGAGATACATCTTATCACTATTGATGGAACGATTGGCCCCCCGATGGCAAATTATGTGGTGGGAAATATAGAGGAAGCTGAAGACGAGGATGCACATGCGATTCTAATTGAAGTAAATACCCCTGGCGGGCTCGACACATCTATGCGGGAAATTATCAAGTCAATTATGAATAGCCCTCTGCCAATAATTGGCTATGTAGCACCAGAAGGTGCACGGGCTGCCTCTGCCGGGTCATTTATAATAATCGCATGTGATATAAATGCAATGACTCCAACCTCAAGCATAGGGGCTGCACATCCAGTGAGTATGGGAGGTGGTATTATAGACTCCACCATGGAGCAAAAAGTTCTTAACGATATACTCTCCTATATGAGTTCAATTGCAGAAAAGCAGGGCAGAAATGTTGAGGTTGCCAGAAAAATGATAACTGAAAGCATCTCACTTACGGCAGAAGAGGCACAAGCAGAAAACATCATTGATTTTGTGGCTCGTTCCCGAAGCGAACTCCTGACCTTGATAGACTCAACTGAAATCAAAAAAAATGATGAAAGTCTGATACTGCATACCAGAAATGCAACAGTCATACCCAAAGATATGAGCGTTATTGAGCGCTTTTTCTATCATATCACTGACCCTAATATAGCATATATCTTGCTTATTCTGGGTATCTATGGACTGCTGGCAGAATTTTCTGCTCCGGGAATAGGTTTCGCGGGAGTAGTGGGCACTATCTGCCTTATTCTTGCCCTGTTTGGACTTTCTACCCTGCCTGTTAATATTGCCGGAATACTGCTTATTATAGCCGGTGTGGTTTTACTGATTCTGGAGATTCGCACGCCTACCTTTGGAATTGTTGGTATAGGGGGCATAGTGGGGATTGTGCTCGGCTCGCTTATGCTTATTCCCTTCCAGGCTCCTTCATTCCTCAGAATCTCTATCCATCTCATCCTCGGGGTAGGAATTTTTACGGCTCTTTTCCTTTTGCTTCTGCTAACACTTGTGATAAAAGTGCATAGAAAAAAGGTTACAACAGGCAAAGAGGGAATTCTTGGCAACATCGGTTATGCAAAATCAGAGCTAAATCCAGATGGTCTGGTCTGGGTACAAGGAGAACTTTGGCGAGCAGAATCACTGGAGGGAAAAATAGAAATAAACGAACCAGTTGAAATTGTAGATGTGAAAAATCTGAAATTGTTTGTAAAAAGGAGAAAAAGCCCTCATTCAAGTGAAGAATAAAAATTCTTGACAGATTTAACGCTTAAAAATTGTGTATAACACAAATGATATAATCAAGCAAGAATTTGGAGGATAACATGAAAGAGAAAGTGTTGCTTGGAGCCATACTGTTGCTATTGGTTGGAATTTTAGTCTCATGCAGCGGAAGTATGGAAATGCGTACAGCCAGATTGGCTATACGGGATGAAGATGACCCTGATAAGGCGTTAGAATATATCCAAATGGAACTTGAGAAAAATCCAAACAATGCCGATGCATATCTATTCGGTGCCCAGGTATATGGAC
>JBNGDW010000153.1:0-1506 GCA_049975325.1 Cloacimonadia bacterium
ATTGTTTCCTGTCTCCTTTTCTCCTTTTCTCCTTTTCTCCTTTTCCCTATTTCTCCCCGTCTGCCCGTCTCATCCTGTTTCCTGCTTCCTTGGAATATCTTTGCGCTACTTAGCGTTCTTTGCGGTTAAGAGAAATAACCGCCAAGTTCGCCAAGAGACGCCAAGGAATTTAGAAAATGGGATCTAAATACAGGAATAGGAAAGAGAACCAGACGATACAAAAATTCTACATTCTAAATTCACACCTTTTCTCCTTTTCTCCCCCTCTCCCCATCTCATCCTGTTTCCTGCCTCTTTATTAGTTGTTCTAATCCGGTTTTAAAGAAGCGAGATGGGGTCAATATCAATATGAGTTTTTATGTATGTGGGCAGCTTGATATTCTTATCAAACCATTCAATGTAGCGGCTAATAGCCTTTTTATCTTTTGCCTTGAGTACGATATGGTAACGATAATTGCCACGAATCTTACTTATTGGGGCAGAAACAGGTCCTAAAACAATAATCTCACTGGAGCCATCGAATTTTCTGGCTGGCCTCCGAATCTTGTTCATATAATCCCTTAATCTTTTTTGATTATTAAGCATAAATAGCAATCGGGCAAGTTTAGTAAATGGTGGATAATGCAGTTTTTCACGGAGAGCGAGCTCATGTTTGGCAAATGCATTGAAATCATGCTTCTGGGCAAATTGTATGCTATAATGCATAGGATTGTATGTTTGCACTACTACCTCTCCTTTTTTCTCACTTCTTCCTGCTCTACCTGCTACCTGTGTGATATGCTGGAAATTTCGCTCTGCTGACCGAAAATCAGGTAGGTTTAGATTAACATCAGCCGAGATAATTCCCACCAGTGTTACATTGGGGAAGTCTAACCCTTTGATAATCATCTGGGTTCCAAGTAATATGTCCACATAACCATTTTTTACCTTATCTAATATGAGTTGATGACTTTGTTTTTTTTGGGTTGTGTCTGTATCCATTCTAGCAATCCGCGCTGTTGGGAAAAGAAATTCCAGATTTTTTTCAATTTTTTCTGTACCAGGTAGTCCAAAATTATAGATGTAACCCCCGCAATTTGGGCATTGTCTGGGGAGAAGTGTGTTATATCCGCAGTAGTGGCAAACCATACGATTGTTATAAGAATGGTAAGTGAGACTGATATTACAATTTTTACATTGGAAGACATGTCCGCATTTTACACATTGAATGTATGATGCGTATCCTCGCCGATTTTGAAATAGAATTGTCTGCTCTTTTTTCTTCAGTCGATCTTCAATCTTATCTTTAAGTAGTTGGGAAAAGATTTCTTTATGGTCCTTTTCCTGTCGCATATCCACGATAGTAATTGCAGGAAGAATCTGATTTTGAATTCGCTCTCGCATTTCAAGAAGTTGATATTTGCCTTTTTTCACATTATAATACGAATCGAGAGAAGGGGTGGCACTTCCTAAAATTACCAGGGCATTGTTTAATTTTCCTCTCATTACTGCGACATCTCGTCCATT
>JBNGDW010000153.1:1516-1755 GCA_049975325.1 Cloacimonadia bacterium
CCATTGTAGAGTGGGTTTTGCTCCGATTGTTTATAGGTATTTTCATGCTCTTCATCAACTATGATAAGACCTATGTTTTCCAAAGGAGCAAAAATAGCGCTGCGCGGACCTATCACAATTTTTTTCTTCCCATTTCTGATTTTATCCCAATAATAGAGTCGCTCTCTGTCGCTTAACTTACTATGCAGCACAGATATTGTATCGCCAAAATGGGCATAAAACCGGTCTACTGTATGGGG
>JBNGDW010000154.1:0-7434 GCA_049975325.1 Cloacimonadia bacterium
AAACTAGTTGTATTATCTTCACCACCCTCGCTGTATTTCCTTAGATGTCCAAAATACAATATAAAATTTTTATGCTTATTAAGATTAAGGGATACAAAATGTTCTAACAAAGTATCTATACTTTTTATTGAAGTTTTATCAATATTTACTCTTATAGATATAGGCACTAAATCTATAATCGAAAGGACATTATTTAATATTATATCGTATGTTCCTTTCCCATTTTTCAAATATCTTTTCCTATCGTGAATTTCTTTGGAACCATCAAATGTTACCTGAATTTGATGTATTTTAGTTAATTTCTTTAATGTATTAATAAAGTCTCTATTTAACAAAATGCCATTAGTAACAATATTTGTTTCTATAGATTTTTTTTCAACAAAGTTAGAAAGATCTTTGTGAAATTTAATTATATCCTGCTTTAATAAAAGGGGTTCTCCGCCATACCATGTTAAACTAACGGATTTAATATTTTTCTTTAGAAAATTTTTAATAGTGTAGTTAAGTATTGCCTTATATATTTCTTCATTCATTTTTTCATTTCTTCTTTTTTGATAACAATATTTACAATGTAAGTTACACATTAATGTAGGCACCAATGTTAACGCTAACAAATTCTTATGCTTCCATTTTTCATATAAAAAATTTATTTTCTCCAATTCGTTTAAATCTGTGGGAATTATAAAGTTCCCTCTTTGTAGATTCTTATAATACTTATCAATATCTTTTAAATTTTCCTTTTGTAGTGAAACATATAGTTCTTTTTCTATATTTGCTAAAGCATTACTCATGCTATTATAAATATAATATTTGTTTTTATATCCAAATAAAATATTATATCTTGATAATTTGTATTTTCTCATAATATTTTCTCTTTTATGTCGTGTTGTTTACAATTTTAAAACTATGGGTCCTACCTAAAAATATATCGGTAGGACCCTAGTTTAGCTAAGCGAATTAATCCCAAAAAGGCCATAAATCTGGGAATTTCTCAGAAGCTTTAGTTGATGAATAGCATATGCATAGATGAATATCGCAGTCCTTTACTTTTTCACCATCATATTCGTAACCATCATAAGGTTCCTCTATAAATCTCATTTTATTTTTTCCTCTCACCCTTTCCCCTTTTCCTCCTCACCCGGGCATTTAATTTTTTTATTTTTTAATAAAGGCAAGAAGTATTCCCTCAACTTCAACATGAATTGCAACTTCTATTCTCCGAAAAACAATGATGAGTTTCTTCCATCCGCATATGCCTCTCTATCTCGGGAAGAAAAATAGAGAGGCAGGTCGCCGAATGAACTTATTCTTTCCAACTTTTATGAGATATTTTCCCTGAATAGGGAATAATAAAAAGTAAAATTTATGTAACTTGCTTACTTGTGATAAATTGTATCCGTGTGTGTGGGGGGGGCTACAAATGAAAGATTAAATTCGCCAACCGCTGGATAAGGAAAAATGATTTTATCCGCCAGCCGGCGGAAAGAATCCCATTTAGAGATTATCCTCTGTACATTCAATTTTAATCCTTTTCTTTGTTTTTTCATAATAAACAAATTGAACTCTGTAAAGATTTCTTGTCAAGTTTTTTATTTTTCCACGAAACACACGAAAAAGCACGAAACTATTTCTATAGTCAACTTTAAATACTGCCTTTAAATCATGTCAAGATTTGAAACCAAATTTATCATTCCCAAATTTCCCTGTCAAGTTTTTTCTTTCCACGGAAAATGGAAGAAAGGAAGCAGGAAAAAAGATGAGACGGGGAGACTGGGAGAAAGGGAGAAAAGGAGACAGGAAACAGGAGACAGGAAACAATTCTCCGCCAGCTGGCGGATCGCAATGACGCTTATGCCGTTACAATTTTGGGATTTGGTGCTTGGTGCTTGTGATTTGTTTCCCATTTCCCATTTACATTTTTCATTGCTTTTTTGCTTGCCCTGTAGAATCTGATTTCTTATTCTACTGGGTGATTTTGCCTACAACAACATGCCTGCCCTGTAAGGAGTGAAGCGACTGTACAGGGGTTGTTGCACTCCATATAAAGTTCTAAACATGTCCGGGCTTGACTGTTTTGCATTTCGGTCATTGGTGCTTGGGTTTTGGTGCTTATTCGGAGTTTGATGCTTAGTCCTTATGATTTATTTTCATTGCTTTTCAATCTTTGAATCTTTCAATCTTTGAATTATTCGTTATTCATTGCTTTTTTGCTTGCCCTGTGAAATCCGCCAGCTGGCGGATATTTCACTGTGGTGTGCTTTGTGTTTCAGCATTTTTATACAATAACTTTTTAGAAATTTCTTTAGTTCATCAGCTCACAAGTTTATTTATCTTGACAGAATATATCATTCTAATCTTATTTTATTACTATCATAGAAACAATTTAAGTAAGAGCGGAGGTAAAAGATTTTAGCTCAATTTGTTTCTAAACACAGCAAAGGCATTTTGCTGATTTATATAGCAATCCTGATCACAGGTATTATTGCTTTACGGAATATTCCAGTGGAAGGGATTCCTGAAGCCTCATATCCCAAGATCTCGATTCTTACTTGGTGGTGGGGTGCGTCTCCTGAAAATGTGGAATTCTATGTCACCTCTATAATAGAAAGTGAACTTGCTCAACTTAAAGGAGTTCGGGATATAATTTCATATTCTTATGATAGCTACAGCTATATTACTGTGGATTTCTTCCCTGAAACCAAAATGGAGTTTGCATACACACGCGTCAATGAAGTGCTATATCAATTAGAAGGCAAACTGCCGGAAGGTGTTGATTACCCTCAAATTATCCCCTATATGCCACAGGAGTATGAAGAAGAGGAATTCTTATCCGTTGGTATTTATAGCGGGGTACTAAGTACATTAGAACTCGCCAGCTTAGTAGAAAATGCAATCAGACCTCCTATTACCAATATTGAAGGGGTATCGGGTGTAGAATTAGTGGGAATCACAGAAAGAGTAGCAAGAATCTCCTTTGATAATAATTTGCTGAAAAGTTTGGGCCTAACTGTGACCAGAGATATCTTACCAGTGCTTCGTGATTATCGTGAGATTTATTCTATGGGTGAGGTGAGTCA
Organism: Cloacimonadia bacterium; assembly: GCA_049975325.1. Taxonomy (GTDB): domain Bacteria; phylum Cloacimonadota; class Cloacimonadia; order JGIOTU-2; family JBNGDW01; genus JBNGDW01. The sequence continues at coordinate 3,078 of JBNGDW010000154.1, forward strand.
GGGTGGTCAGAATTATAGCCTGATATTGAAAACTGGTCTTTCTGCTATTGAGGAGATGAAAAACTTAACAATTCTAACCAGTGATGGGAGGAGATTTTACCTCGGCGAGTTGGCAAAAATAGAGTGGGGTACCTCAGAACAAAACCAGAGTTTGTTTCGCCTAAATGGTAATAATGTAATACACTTTAAGGTATACAGAGGGCCTGGCAGTAATGTATTATCTTTATCCAATCAGGTGAAGGCAGAGCTGGAAAGGTTATTTGCAAATCCAGAATTGAGTTTGCTCCAATACCGAGTGCTAACCGATAATTCCAAATATGTTAAAGATAATCTTAGAGACCTTTTTTATAGAATTATTTTCACTGTCTTAATAATTTCCCTTGTTTTGCTTTTCTTTTTCCGCAAGTGGAGACCTACTATCATTGTATTAGCCACTATATTTTTTGAGGTTTTAATTACACTTAATGTTCTTTATTTTACGAATCAGACGCTCAATTATTTCACTCTATGCGGATTTGCTCTTGCTTTCGGTTTGCTGGTAGATAATGCAATTGTGGTGTATGAAAATACTCATAAATATTTACTCCGTAAGTTTGATTACCTTACTGCTGTGACCACTTCAATTAAAGAGGTTAAATGGGCAATCATTGCTGCTACTCTTACAACAGTGTGTGTATTTATACCATTTATATATCTACAGGAAGATATACAAGTTCTTCTTATTCCCTTTGCAATAACAGTTGGCATTGCTTTGCTTTCCTCAATAGTGGTTTCATTAACTTTTATTCCATTATGTCTAAAAGTATTTTATATTGAGGAGGGAAGAGAATGGGGGGAGCAAGGGACAAAGAGAAATTCGGAACGATTTCCTGTTTATGGTAAGATTCTCCGTTTTTTTCTCAACCATCGCACAATTCCTCTTCTTATTGCAGTAGGATTTTTTAGTTATGCTCTCTATCTATTTATTACAGATGTCAATAAGGGGGCATATTTTCAATTCCGTTACCCTGATTATATAAGTATCGCGGTGTATCCCCCGGAAAATACTAAACTGGAAACAGTTGATGAGATAGCAAAAACATTTGAAGATATTATTAAGCAAGCGCCAGAGGATAAATTGGAATATTTTCAATCTACCATTACCCTAAACTTTGCGGAAATAAGGATATATTTCCCTGAAGACGTATTGGAAACAGCATATCCCTATGTATTAAGAGAGCAATTAGTAGTACAAAGCAAATATTATGCTGGAGTTGAAGTAAGGGTATGGGGATTGGGTCCTCTTTTCTATGGTGGCGGAGGGATTTTTTACCAAGTTTTTGAACTGGCTGGATATAATTATCTAAGACTGCATGAAATTGCTGAGAATTTTGCCAGAATGATTGAAGAGAATCCACGCGTTACAAATATAAAGGTAGGAAGCACCGGTGGCACCCAGGTAAAACAACTAAATATTGAAATCAAACAAGATATTATTTCTAAGTTTGATGTAAACCTCACAGAGGTTTTGCAACAAATATATTTTTTACTTAATAAAAGTCAAGTAGGTAAAGTAATAACATATGAAGATGAATATGATATAATATTACAGCCTGCGGAGGAAATTAATCTTAGTGAATTAGAAAATCTTATATTAAATCTTGGTGGCAAAAATCTGAAGTTAAAAGAAATTGCCAATGTTGAGCTTGCAAATGTACCATATACGATAATGAAGAAAAACCAGGAATATCTAATTCGGGTTGAGTATGAATATAGAGGCCCTTACCGTATGCTTGAAGAATTTCAAAATACAATTTTGGACTATACTCATCTGCCAGAGGGGTATCATTTTGTTGAAGAAGAAGAGCAACTTAGTGGTTTTAGGGGGTTCATAGAGGAAACAAAACAGATTATTTTTATATTAGCACTTACTATTCTAATAATTTATATAATCTTAGGAATGCTGTTTGAATCTTATTTGCAGCCATTTATAGTTATGTTAACCCTGCCTTTAGCATTTATTGGGGTGAGTTTTACCTTTGCATATTTTGATTTGACATATGATTCTTCTGCTTTTATTGGGACAATTCTTTTGTGCGGGATTGTGGTGAATAATGCTATTATTATGATAAATCGGATAAATCAGCTTCGTGAGAATTCTGATGATTTAAATCAGTCAATAGTTAGGGGAGCCAAAGAAAGACTGAGACCAATCTTGATCACCAGCTTTACCACTATTTTAGGATTAATGCCGTTTATCTTATATGTTCCAGAGACGGGCGGTAGTGATATCTGGAGTATTCTTGCTTATGCGACAGTGGGAGGCCTCACAACAGCCACTTTCTTTACTCTCTTTATTATTCCTGTTTTTTATAATCTTTTTGAGAAGATGAAGAAGGTTCTAAATGGTGGGAAAGATTGAGAAATTTTTAAAATTTGAAGAAGTTTTATATCAATATCTATGGTTAAATGTTTTCTCATAGGTTAATCAAAATCTCGACCCTGTTTTCCTTTTTGTAGTTTTCAAACCATTTATTGAATTGGGCGTTGACATATTCTTCTCTGAACCGTTCTTTTTCTTCCATAAAATCTTTACGAGAGGGGATTTTTTTGTCCACTATGTGGTAAAATCCAAATCCATAATCAGTTAAACGGACAGGATGACTGTATGCGCCAGGCGCTCGCTCCATCGCATCCCTGATGACTAAATCAAGAATGTTTGACTCCTCAGATGCATCGGATAAAGAGAGCCATCCAGTGTCCTTTAAGCCTCCGAAAATGGCTATAAGAATGGTATTTTTGCCATTTTCCTTTACTTCTTCCTTAAGATAGGCGGTAAACTCACGCGAAGCTTCATATTGCATAATGCGTGAAAAATCTTCCCTTGCATAAGCATAGGATTCATAACCAGAAACCTTCTTCCTGGGAATTTTATCTTCCACAAAAAGTATTATATAGCCTTCTCTATAATCCCTTTTCAAGGGGTATCTTTCTGGATTGGAGTCTAGGAGAGGGAAAATCTTGGGGATTATTCTACCTCTCCTTGCCTGGGTAAGAAGAGAAAACTCCTCCTCGTTTAGCGTGAGAGTATAGGTTGGTGCCTGGGGATTCTCCTGATTGGTGAGATGAAGAATCCTTTTGCCAGATTCAAGCGTAATATAGGGAGTCCGAAATGAATAAGTATCGTCTTCAGAACCTAATAACTGGCTAATTGAGGAGACTGAATCAAGAATTGCAAGCGCTCTCTTCTGGGCAATACTATCTGCAATTTGAAATTTCAAATCTGATACGACCTGAGAAGAAACTTCTTGAAAATCTGGGAGATGCTCTGCTTTTTTTCCCACCATCTTTATTATATAACAGCCACTATTAACAAAGATTGGAGGGCTTACATTCCCTTGCCTCATTGTATCCAGCACAGCTTGAATTGATTTATCCAATTGAGAAAAGGCTATCCACTCCCCATTTTTTAAAGTAAGCTCTGTAGGTGTAAAAAACAGTTGGGCAAGCAGTGAAAAATCTGTATTGTATGGTGGAGAAAGTGCCTTTTGTATGGTCTGTATCTGACTCTCAATCTGAGGTGAGTTTTCTAAAAAGATCGTCTCCAGTTTTACTGAGTAAGGAAGTGTATATTGAATCCTGTTTTTATAAAAATAGTTGATCGCATCACTCATTGGAATGTTTATTTTTGCCGTATCCACCGGTTGGCGGATAAAAATGCAGCGCAACTGCAGAGTATCAGGAGTTGTATATGAATCTTTATTTGCAGCGTGAAGTTCATAGAATTTGCTGTACCATTGCCTATCCCATCTTTCCGTGAGCAGAACCTTTATGAGTGGCTTGAGTGAGATAAGTTCCCCACTCCGGAATCGGTTTTTGCTATTTACCCGTCCAATTATCACATCTGGGGTTTCTCGAATAATAAAGGCAGAATCTGGTTCTACGGCAAATATTTTATCCTTAAGTAGAGAAAAATGGGCTTCGTAATATGGCATATTTTTGATAAATGTAACATTCTGAACGATACTTGCCCCAGCAGGTAGAGGTAATTGGAAATTATTTTGTTTGATCGAGCTGTATACTTCAGTTATGAGAGAGTCTTTTAATTCTTCCTCTTTCTTCTTATATAGAATCTCTTCAATCTCATTGGATACTTTTTCTAATGGCAGGGTATCCCGAACAGTTATAAATTCCTCTATGTGCTCTTCATAATAGATTTTGATAGAATCAGCTGGGATCGTGATAGGAAATCGGAGTAAGTTCTCATTAAATTTTACATAACTAACATTGACTCGGAATATATCTTTGTTTTTGATATAGTTTTCAAAATAGTCGTCAACAGCACAATCAAAATATATATCCCTTCCGCTTCTTATAT
>JBNGDW010000155.1:0-4245 GCA_049975325.1 Cloacimonadia bacterium
ATACTTTCAAACTATTCCCTGATCCCTATGCTAAGCTTCTAAGCTTCCAAGCTTCCAAGCTTCCAACTCATAACTCATAATTCATAATTCATAATTCATAATTCATAATTTCTAAAAACCTCCATCGAGATTTGACCCCTAACGGGGCCCTGGAATGCCGATCCTTGCCCCTTGTTTAATTCAACATTCAAAATCAGCATGAATTTTTTTTTCTAAATTACTCTAATCCCTATCCAAGTTTCCAAGTTTCCAAGCTTCCAAGCTTCCAAGCTTCAGATTTTCCAGGTTTCCAGGCTTCTTTCATCCACCGTAGCACGAGCGAAGGTGGACAATCCTCATTCCTCCCCAAAAACCGGAACCATCACTTCATAATTAATCCCTGCCGTGGCTGATCGGTAAAAATTCACAAGCTTTTTATCCGTAAATGAGAAAAATTCCGGGATTACAATGCTTCTGCCGAATGCTTCCGCAAGTTCAGGGAGGGCTTTTTTCTGTTGCCAGTGCATTACAGCTTTTATACCATCCTGTTTCAGTCTTTTTTGTACGGACTCCTTTATTTCACGCCGGCCGGTATATGATTCATCAAGTTCTTCACGGAAGATTTCCAGGGCTTCTTCCTCGCTTATCATACCCCCTTCGTATTCATCTGGTGAAAAATGAAGATTTATATCGGGATCCTCAATGTCATATCTTTCACTTAGTACCTGGTAAAAGAGTTCCAGTTCCTTTTTTACCGGTATTTCGAGCAGGGGTGCTATGAACTGGAAAGACAATACTAATACCAGGTAGAGATCTTTGTCCAGATTCCCATGCCTGGCCTCTAAAAGGCAGGTGTTCAGGAAGTGGCGGTAATCTTTGATGAATTGTTTTTTTTTGGATGGGGAAAAGTACTGTTCAAGCTGGGGTTTTTCTTCCTCATGGATTTTCGTCAATGAAAGAATCTCATCGAGTGTAACCGTAATCATTTGTTGACGAGGTTCCTGCCTGAGTCCCTGGGATAGATCCATGGTATAAGTATTAAGTGGCTATGAAAGCAAATTAGGAATATTTTGGGAAAGAGGCAAGACTTTGAAAACAGGACTTTTTCACAATTTTTTGGTACTCAAACTAAACATTTTCAACATTTACTAATCTACATATCTTTCCCCTGTGTCCTCTCGTCTCCTATATGATCTCTACGTAACTAAATTGTATTAAGGTAATATCTTAATTATTAGGTGTATAACCCGGTAAATCCCTATGACTATGATCGCAGAAGGGTGGGGTTTGGGTATGCTTGCAGCTACACCACTTCACCAGTTGCTTTTCTTCGATCTTAACAGGCATGGGCTGGAAGTCTGTCCCGGAATGGGAACCATCGCAAAAAGGTTGATTTTTACTTCGTCCGCAGGCACACCAAAAATACAAACCCGCTTCGGTTTCCAGCTTAATAGATCGTAATCCGGCAATTACAGGTTTATCTTTTTCTTTCATATTAATATTTATAAGTATAATTAGATAACTGGATAAAAGGATAAATTGTTTAAAAAATACTAGTGTCGTGTCAAGCCTGATCTGTCAGCCCAAGTCTAGTTCTTTTTGCTTTTTGTGTCATAAAATAAAGACTCACGTAGCTATGGCTATGCTTACTTTATTTTATTTAACAAAACTCAAAAATAACTTCAACTTAACCGACATCTCAGGCTTGACACGACACTAGTTAGTTTATTAGTTAATAGATTTAGGGTTACTAATCAGTAGTGAAAGTTTGGGAGTTGGAAGTCCGAAGTCGGAAGTCGGAAGTCGGAAGTCGGAAGTCGGAAGTCGGAAGATAGGCTGTCTAAATAACATTTTCAATTATAAATTCTTACCTTGCTATATAATTGAAATCGTTCCTCTTTTCATTTGAAAATTCAGTATGATGAAAAAATTAATTTTACTATTTCTTTTCAGTGTCGTTTTCATTTCCATCAAAGCACAATTATTAATAGAAATTGAAAGTGGGGTGGTTTTCCCTGGTTATAATGATGTTCGAATACCCAACGACCCAACCCAGTCAACGAAATTCAGTTTTACTGAAGATTTTGAAATTCAGGATCCGGTGATACCAATAAGATTAAGACTAACCTACACATTTAGTAAAAAAAATCATCTAAGCGTTCTTTACGCTCCCCTCAGTATAGATTATGCGGGGGTGCAGGACCAGAATATACGTTTTCAACAAACTGTTTTTTCTTCAGGAGAGGAGATTCAAGGTTTTTATAAATTTAACAGTTACCGGCTTACCTATCGACGTGACCTGGTATCTTCTGAAAAATGGACTTTCGGCCTGGGCTTTACTGCAAAAATCCGGGATGCCAGGGTTCAATTAAAAAACACGAATAATTCTGCTAAGAAAGATGACCTTGGATTTGTTCCTCTTATAAATGTACTTTTATCATACCAGGTTCCAAAATGGATTTTTATTCTTGAAGGAGATGCACTGGGAGCTCGTCAGGGCAGAGCTGTTGATTTGTTCCTCGGGACTTTATATGGAGTAAATGACAATGTATCGCTAAAGTTAGGATATCGTATCCTTGAAGGTGGTGCAGATGTAGGCCAGGTCTATAATTTTACACTGCTGAATTTTGCCAGTATCGGATTAACCTGGACTTTATTTCAGAACTAATAATTCATTTAATTCGTGAATCTTTTATTCCAGTTTACAGGTTCTTTCATCCAGTATTCCATTACCAATTCAGATTCGTTAAATTCTTCTTTGCTTTGATTCCAACGGTAATTAGTCATCCAGCTTTCTAACTTCAGGTCTGATTCATTAATAAATTCTATTCCTTTTGACCAATTGGTCTCTGTCATCCAACTTTCCAGTTCAAGGCTGGCATCCATTTTCATCAGCCTGCTTAATTCTGATTCATTAAATATTATAAACTCTGCATTACTTGTTAATTCCGTAAAAAATATAATTGATTCCAAAGTTATGAAGGGAGTGTAAGCCGGTACCATGGGGTTCCCTGCCTTTGTTTCTTCTGTTGGGATAATAAAAAGAATAAGAGTCAGTATTACTATTTGAATTTTAAAATTTCTCATTGTGGAGTTCTTTATTTGATGTGATACAAATGTAGGCTATAGAGGTGCGAGGAGGTTGTGAATACTGCGCAAAGGTTTGGACTTTTCAGCTAATATGCTGTTTTTAGCTACTAATTATCAATAATTCAGTAATATTTATGATTTGAAATATGAATTCAGGTTACTCAGGTTTTAATTTCAAGTTGAAGATTGATTCTTTCTGTTAGTAGAAAACACTTCTTCTATTATTTCCGGGGTTTCTAAACAATACCTGCTTTTAAAAAATACCTCTCAAAGAAGTCAGAGAAAATCGCGTTAATATTACTAGTAAGGAAGGCTGCCTGGGTAAGTAGGAGGATTAAAGTAATATTTACATCTCTTTGGCTGGATTATCAGGGGGAAATGCAAAAACCCCGATACAGAGACCGGGGTTCGCTTGCTATGATTAATTACCTGATAATTTACTAGTTACAATGGTAGATGTTCCAGTTTTTTGGAGATTCCATCCACAATTCAAATTTAAGGTCGTTCTCTATTAAAGTTGAAGCATTATCCATCCAGTTGTAATCCATCATCCAGTCTTGCATTTCCATACTTTCTTCCAGGAAGCTTTCACTTTCAGCATTCGCTTCAAGAGAATTGACTATATTATTAAATTGCAGGTATTGCGCATTACAAATCAGCTCAGTAATAATATTATTCTCTTCACTAAAAATAAGTAATAGATTAGAGTTGATGAATTGAAGATTACTCGCTTTACTATTAGATGTTGAAAAAAGGATAAATGCAAAAGCGGCTAAAACGGTGATGACTTTAATTTTTTTCATTTTGATAATTTTTCAGTTAAATGGTGTTGTGCAAATGTACGGCACCAGTTAACCATAGGTCAGCACTTTTTGCGCAATAAGTTGGACTTTTTGTGCATTTATCCTGAATATCTGAAAAAACCTAAGCTTTTCAGGACTTTTCTCATTTTATTGAATTGATTTGAATTCAATATTTATCAATAAAAGATGTATTGAAAAAAATTTATTCCTCACGGACCCAGCTCACAGCAAAATCTTTTTCAGGAACTGGAAAATATTTGATTTCAGCTTTGATGAAGGGATCAGCAACTTTTACCCATGCCTTCTCAAACCCGTTTTTTCCGGTTACAGCCACCTTTTCAACCTTCTTAACATGCCTGAAATAGGTTACTAT
>JBNGDW010000156.1:0-1603 GCA_049975325.1 Cloacimonadia bacterium
TTAAAATTCCAGGGTTATATCTTTATACTTTCAAACTATTCCCTGATCCCTATGCCAAGCTTCTAAGATTCCAAGCTTCCAAGCTTCAGAGCTTCCAAGCTTCCAAGCTTCAAATTCATAACTCATAACTCATAACCCATACTTCCTAATCCGATATCCTTTTCAACTCTTCGTCCATAGCAGAACTTCGTTGTCTCGAGTTAGCTTTCTGATTTCCAAACTTATAGGTGAGGCTGAATCCGAATCTCTGGTTGTCGAATGTTCTGACACCGTCGGTTATCATACCCCCATAGTTATTGTTGTAATAGTAATCGCTGCTGGTTCTGAGGATATCGGTACCGGTTATCTGGATGAGCAGATTGTTATTCAGGAATTCCTTTTTCAAACCTACGTTTACCCGATGGTATTCTTCTACATTTATGGTTCCTCTCCATATCCAGGGACTTCCTCCCATGTAGGTGAGTTCCACAACTATACCGAATGGCAACTGGAGGTTATTCTGCATTCTGAAATTGACAATATTGGCTTTCAGGTCGATAATGGTTCCCTCAAGATCCCCGTTGTATCTTTCATGATTATAGATTAGAAAGGATGAAAAGTTCCACCATTCAGTTACTTTCAAAGGGTAGCTGATCGAAAGGCCATTATTGGTAACTTTTTGCATGTTTCGTGGGATCAGGATGCTGGCTTTTTCATCCACAACCTCAAAAATGGTAGCAAAGAAATCGGTTGTTACACTGTAGGTATTGGAAATAACCAGTTTTCGTTTAAAAGCATAGCTAAGCTGGTAATTCATGATATAATTGGGCCTGAGGAAGGGATTGCCTTTCCATGAAGATATTTCACTCATCTTGGATTCGAAAGGATTCAGATCCTGGTAATTAGGGCGGGTGATCCTTCTACCAATACTAAGACTTACGGCATGTTTTTCCTGGTCATCATAAGAAGCGCTGACATTCGGGAAGAAGCTTGTATAATTTCTGGGAACAACATCATCTTCCGATGGATACGCACTTGTTAATTCTCCTAGAGAGGCTGTATTTTCAACCCGGAAACCTGCATTTACATTTATTTTCTGTGTTAATTTGGTATTCAGCATAAAATAGAATGCAACAATATTTTCAAGGTAGCTGAAGTCATTACTCCGGTATATGTCTACTTCTGGTTCTCCATTGGTTAAATCGTAATAAGCCAGTCGATTATCGGTTTGAATGGAGGAATATTTGGAACCTCCTGAGAGCGTAAACCGGCCCAGTTGTTTTTCGTAATCAACCTGGGCAGAGAAAATATCGATATCTGTATTAGTTTCATACTGGTCCTCCACTGAGCGAAGGAAATCGATGCCGTCACCCGTAAAATATTCATTGGGCTGCCAGGTTGCGGTGCCACTGTAGTATTTCCCAAAACTTATATCTGCCGACAGACTTGAGGTTCTGTCTGCCCGATAACCATAATGAAGATTCATGTTATAATTATCGCTTGACATCTCATCGAATGTTCTTGCGAAAAGCACTTCTGATGGTATTATCCCGTTCTCATCACTTATGTGGGTATTACTTTCCACACGATTGTCGCGGTTATTAACAAGGATCCGGGTATCAAG
>JBNGDW010000157.1:0-2242 GCA_049975325.1 Cloacimonadia bacterium
AGGTTCAGTCTCATAACCCAATCCTTTAGCCCAGACATTTACACCAACCTCGGGCTCAACACCTTCATTATCGAGAACTGTCACTTGAATCTCGATTTGCTGGTTTACCTGGATAGTATCGGGCGATAATATGACCTGCACCGGGACAATTGCATCTAATTCTACAATATAGGGTATCTTATTATAAGCGGTGACGGTCAAGGTCATTATTCCTGGTTCTGTCAGGTCTTCAATTAATTCAATCGTAACTTCACCATTTTCATCTGTATATCCATATCCATATAATTCTCCATTCATATAAAGGCTTACAAGAGCCTCTTCTACATCTACAACCTCAACATCATAAGTTGTGGAGCCAAGAGGTATTATTGGGTTATGAATAACAGTCATTTCCTCGCCAGTCAAAGTCTTAATTTGAATGGATGCGTCACCAAAGATGGTCCAGGCGTCATATTCACTTTGTCCACTATAACCATATTGATCCATCATAGAGCAGGCACCATTAAAGCATAAGCCACCAAATGTAAGAGCAGTTTCTGACACGAGAAGGTCTGTACATTCATCTTGGGCTTCCATAGGGGGATTCCAGGATTGACTGATTGTAGAACCATAAAATGCTATAGCACCCCTAGGATTGTCTGTAGTTCCTGCTTTCAGCCAGTGTTCACCAAAGCATTCACCAGTATGAAATTCTCCATTATTGCAGGCAACTGAAAATATAAAAGGCATCATAAACCCATTTGAAAGTTGATCAATATTAGAGTTTGAAAAACCACTACTTCCCCATGAAGTTTGGGAACCATGCCCGGTATAATTTATAAAACTTCTACCTGCATTTACAGAATTTGCCACATCTGTAGGCGTAGGATTGCCGGGTGCATCTGCTCCTCCCTGAGAACCATCGTAAAGCTCGTCAACTAAGATGTAATTATAGTTTAGGAGCAGTGTCCGTATATTTCTGAGGTGCTGATAATCATATTCTCCGTCATCACCAGGACCCTGAGAAGATGCTATTCCAACCCCTTTGCTATACCAATCTCCTCCAAGTTCTGCCACATCTCTTTCATATCGTATAGACCTGTTTACCTGATTTGCTACATCACTTGGATAGTTAGCACAGAATCGGGAGATAAACGCATCTGGATAGTGATCGTTCCCATCTAAAAGCACATAAAGAGGGTCATATTTGACATTTTTGGGAGCCACATCATCGGCATCACCCACCAGCAGGACAAATGCAAGATTGTTATTATCATATTGATATTGAATCTCATTTTGGATATTCGTCTGATTATTGCCGCCTATTTCTGATATTGTTTTCACTACAGTTGGAATTCCTTTCTGTAATTTCCAATTCACGAGTGGAACTATCTCATCGTAATACTCATCTGCTGTAATGATTAGCATTGTTCCAACTTCAGGTACAAGGTCGTATCGTAAAGATGGGAAATTGATAAACCGCCTCTCGTATATGGTTAGAAAATCCTTTACAACACTTTCTTTATCTTTTAGAGGAATATCCAGTACATTGATGTTATCTATCCCAACATTTTCGATTTGTACTGTAATATTTTTGTAGACCCTTAAGACCTTTTGTATAGGGTTATACTGAAATGGATGTACTTCTACAACCATTCCGCGTGCATCCCTCAGAATATATGGATCGTGTGTAATGGTTATCTCTTCAGGGAACCAGCTATCTGTAGAGTAGAATGTCTCAAACCAATACGGGATATCATCTGGATTCACTCTTCTTGGCAGATTACCTTTGGATGGTGCAACATTTATGTTGTGAAATTCTTCAACCTCATAATGGGTAACTTTAGCAACCATTTTTGCCCGGGCTGGGATGAGCACGCTCCTGTTTATTTTAGGGAGTTCAGGTAAACCCTTTTCCAAAAAAACCGGCTCCCCAGGCAGACCAATCAAAGAATAACTTTCTCCATCAATCTCTATCTCATTTTTTGTAAATCCAGCAAGTTTATAAGTAATCTCTATTAGATTATCACTGGCTTGCGTTACATTTACCTCCACAGGGGACTTATCATAAGAAGAGAGAGGGATCCACTCTTGCTCACCTGCAAACAAAATTCCAGGTACGGCAAAAATAACAAGTAAGTATAAGTAAATGTGTTTCATAGTCACTCCTAATTTTATTTTATACTCCCCCTACGAGACATAGATTTGTCTACGCAGGGGGAGTATATTGAGTTTTATCTTATCACGATCATTTTTTTCACAG
>JBNGDW010000158.1:0-3186 GCA_049975325.1 Cloacimonadia bacterium
TCAAGTTACATTGGCCTTCTCAACACCCTGGTTTTAATATAGTATTCAAGAAGAGGATCTGTTAGGAGATATCCATCCTTTTTTCTGAAAAGCTGTCCCATACCTTTCAGGTGATTCAATCCCCTTGCCAGATTGAATCTGTTATCTGCAGAACCGGTGTAGGGATTGCCATTTGTTTCAATGAGCTTTAGCATGGTATGCTTCAATTCCTTAGAAGAAGATATATCGTCCCAAACTCTCTCAATATAGTTTTTTTCAGTCACAAGCATGTTATTGATAATTTCTTGAAGAGATATATTAGCCCTGGAATTTTCTTCAATAAAGATATATTCCTGCATAAATAATCTAACGTAATAAGGATGCCCTTTTGTAAAGTTTACACCTTCATTAACTAAATTTTCTTTATATGAGAACTGATAACGATTTAATGTTTTCTTTATGAAACTTTTTGCTTCTTTGATATCTAAAAAGCCAGGTTCAATTATTCTTACTAAACGATAAAATGGAGATTTCCGGCTGACAAACAATTCATTCATAACCGATTCATAACTTCCGGAAAATATGTAGATGCTATTCTGGTGCTTTTGTATCTTACTCCTGAAAAGCTTGGTAATATTGTTTCCGTCAAGCTTTTTGATATCTCCGAATTCATCAAATCCAAAACAGAAATTTCTTTTGTTCTTTATAGCGAAGTGATCTATATAATCCAGGGAATTGGTAATTTGTTCCCAATCATTTTTTTCTTTTCCAGCAAAGCTGAGAATGAATTCTGCATCCATTATTTCATTCTTTAATTTTATATTTCTCAGTAATTCTGAGATATTTGCAACCACCTTTTTAAAAGCTCTGTCTAATTTTTTGTTGCTTAGAACTTCACAGGTAATTTGCAGGGCTAATTGATGAATATCAGGAATTGTAAATATATCCACCATCCCTGTATAATAGCCTTTACGCTTAAGTTTGTTAATTACCTCGAGCATGATTGATGTTTTCCCAAAACGTCTTGGGGCTATAAGTGCTACACTCTGACCAGCCAACAGTGTTTTTATTATTAATTCTACTTCCTTCTTGCGTCCAATTAATTCATTTCCGGTAACCGGTTTACCAACATTTAGTTTCATCTTAATATTTTAGTACAAATATAATACAAAGTATGTATAGTACAAAATATGTATGATACAAAATGTGTATGCTACAAATAGTGTAGTCTGCTGGTTTGGTAACCTATTTGTTTAATATAAAACAACTTGTAAATTAAACTTTTAAATTACATAACGAATTTTTACTCAAATGCATATAAATATCCATCGTTGCAAAGAATGAAAGCCATTTCCGTATATGGATGTGCAACTCTCTTCGACTCTTCCTCCCATGCGATATTACCATCTAATTTTTCTGGTTGCCTGGTCCCAGACACATATATAGTTATCTGTTTTGGATGTAGAGAATACGAGTTCAATGCAAATGACAGCTCCTTTTCCCCACTTCAAGGCACAAAATGAATAAGTTCCGGTCCTTGGACGAAACCAAAGAGTGTTTATCAGAACCAAATTTTTTTAAGATTCTAAAATGATCTAATTTAAACAGTATTCAATCCAATATACATTTAATTAGAAATTAAGTTTTATCCATCCGGAAATTGAAAAGTCCCGATATGTTAAAGTATAACTACTATGTAGTAGTGGTCGAGAGTTGCAATAACCTTCTGATTATAAATTAGTTCTAAATCAAAAAAACCCTTTACCGCACAATGCGGATAAACAATCATGCATAGAAGCAATGGAAGTTTTTGTAAGATCCGGATCACACTTTCTGGCGAATGCCCACTGGGGATGCCTCGATAGCGAACATACAGCCCAGATGGTTGTGGATGTAGATAACAAGGAGCAGGCGCGTAGAATTGTTCCTCCTTTATATCGTAAAAAGGCTAAAATAACACGGATGATAAAAATCAGCCGGGAAGAGATGGATCATTATCGAAAAGAACATGACTTAAATGAAGTAGGAAAACTGCACACCTAATTATACGAATTTTATCTGTTAAGCTTTGAATATCAATTAAACTTTTATAGAGACTTACGCAAACTACGCTATGAATTCGCAATTGCGCAATGATGAATAATAATTAATCTGTGTTTAGTTTTTCACCACTGATAGATTCCCAAAAAGTTCCTATCTTTGCACTGGATGAAAAGTAATATATATATTCCAGCCACGATCATTGTTCTGTAAGCCTTTACAGGCAAATTTCATTATTGCATTCTCCATTCGGAGGATGTTATTATCACATTGTTTTATCTAAAAAATTTAAATTCAAAGAAATGGAATCTTTATATCAATATGGCTGGAGTGTATATATTGAAAAATCGAATTATTCAGAGCAGACTGATTTAGAAAATACAGGAAGAGTTATTTCCGTAAAAGGCAATATTTATGAAATCATCACTTTAAAAGGAATTCGAAAAGCAGAATTATTAGGCAGACTCCTGTTTTCCTTTCAGAAGTGGGAGCAACCCAAAGTGGGGGACTGGGTCGAATGGATCGACTATGGAGAAGCTGCCATAATCAGTGATGTTTTGCCACGATACAATCAGTTTTACAGAAAAACAGCCGGTAAAGAAGCGGAAAAGCAGGTAATGGCAGTCAATATAGACAAGGTCGTGATTATCCAGGGCCTGGACAATGATTTTAACCTGAATCGGATTGAACGTTACCTTGTTCAGATCGCCACTTGCGGGATAAAAGCTGTTGTAATTCTGAATAAAAGTGATCTCATAGAAGATGAAGCAGTTTACAGGAAGGAAATTCAAAGATTGCAGCGAGATACTCCGGTGTATTTTTGCAGCGTTAAAAACGGATCCGGACTGGAAATCATTCAGAGGGAGGTTTTTGTCAGCGGATCAACCTCCTTACTGGTAGGCTCTTCCGGGGTAGGGAAGACTTCCCTTCTCAATACCTTAACTAAAAGTGGAAGAAAGACAAAGGAGATCAGCGAATCGACCGGAAAAGGAAAACACACAACCACTACGCGGGATATGATCCTGCTGGACAACGGTGGGATTGTTATTGACTCCCCGGGTATGCGTGAATTCGGACTCGGATTTGATGAAGAAGCCAGTTTTGAAGAACAGTATCCGGCCATAAGTAAGTATGCCAAAGACTGTAAATTCAGCGATTGCACCCATA
>JBNGDW010000158.1:3196-4109 GCA_049975325.1 Cloacimonadia bacterium
GTGAAAAGGGATGCAATGTTATTAAGGCTTATAATGAAGGAGATATTGATCCTGTTATCTACGAAAATTACCTGAAATTAATCAGGGAGCAGCAGAATTTTCAAATGACAACCCAGGAGAAGAACCGTCAGGGAAAGATTTTTGGTAAGATGGTAAGAGAGGCGAAGGATTACCGTAAGAGGTATAAGTTTTGAGAACAACTGGTAATTCAGATGTATCTTAACTGTTAGGTTGATTTTTTTGTAAGAAATGAAATCAAATCCAGTCCTTTATTGCAATTTTAACTTTTTTCGATCGTTTTTATCTTGAATCTATAAATACACTAATCGATAATTCTATGAAAATAAATGCCTTAGCCCTTTTTAAGCTGGGCATTCTCGCTGTTTTAATTTCCTGCGAATCTCAGGGAAACCAGGACGATATTATATACTCTGCCCTGAATACGGAGTATGTACTCATTCGTAACCTGGATATCCTGAGAAACAGCGATGATGAAATCTCCAATCACGTAGACAGCATATTGAATGGATTGATCGATACTGAATTTATTTCGACCGGTCAGAAGAATTTCCTGTTGGACCAGGACAATGAATTTGATGTGGGATTTGAGATCATTGACCTGAACCTGTTCAATCCAAACGGACTCCCTGAATCGTTCGATTCCCTGGCAGCACGCATTGTTCCGATAACGATAGAATTCCTCGATAGTTCAACCTACGGTTATCCGGATGCATTGGATGCCAACACACGTATCACCGAACGGGGTAACTGGACCTCCCGGACGGGAGTTCTTGGAACATTCATGAATGCGGGTCAATTCCAGGGGCAAGGGGAGAAATTCCTGGGGATCAGGATACCGGCAGGGGAAGATTTCAAATATGGTTGGATCCGCATTTATTGCAGCCAGCATAGT
>JBNGDW010000159.1:0-4023 GCA_049975325.1 Cloacimonadia bacterium
TGACCGGGTACATCTTCATAAAGTTCTTCCAGTCGATCTCCAGAGAAAGTCACTGGCATATCCTTCTCCCCATTTGCAATCAATGTCCCACCAATAGCAAATAATGCATCGCGGTGAAGGTAAACCCTAACTCCCGGGTCCAGTGTTAAGATCTCGAGAGAATCCACAATAACGTAATCGATAATCAGGTATGGTTTATCATTGACCCAGGTCTGTGTAGTTAAAATTTCTTCCCGCAATAAATGAACGTCCTGCCCCCAGGCAACAAGATCAATATCCTGGATGTTTCCGTTTGTTTCAGTCACAACCGAATCTTGTTGCAAAAGAATCTGATCATTATTATTGGGATCGAGTGTTGCTTCTACAAATACATATAACGAGTCCCCAGCAGGTATCTCAATATCTTCAAAATCAGTACCGGGAGTTCCATCCAGGTTTATACGATAAACTGAATTCTCGCCCTTGGCCAATCTAAGACGGGAAATTTTAATATAATCTTTATTGGGATTATGAATAGTGAAGCTTTTAGTAACTGTACTAAGCTCAGTAAATACAGTATCGAAATACAATGTATCCATGGAAAAACGGATCTTTGCATCCGGATCCGTTATAAATGCATCCCGCTCACAAGAGGCAAATATTACTCCCAGGACTAAAGAAAATATGAAAAACTTTTTGAGCATAGAGTGAATAAATGGCAAAAATAAGAGATTATAATGAAATTGCTCAGACAAAGAACGGTTTTCATTGAAATTCATTGTAATAAACAAGACAAAATAATTTGCCTCCCAATCGAAAATGATATAAAACTGAAACAGTTGATATTTTTTTATCAAATTTTTCAATAACGGGCAATGAGATATTGGAATTTTGGACATTAAAGGGTGGAGGGTGGGGAGGTGGGCCCTCCTCCACTATAGTCTCAGATTAAAGATACTACTAACAATTACTATTTTATTCTTTTTTGCTGTAAATAATCCAACTTTAAACCCAATGAAAATTATTCTTATTTACCTAAAAATGAATATCTATAAACTATACAAGTGTAATTTTTATTCGAAACTTTTTCATTTTTTCGTCGACCTTTACATATACAAAATTTTTAATTTTACATTCGTAAGCTGAACATTATTCAAGAGAATACATTTATAACAATTAAAGCAATTCAATATGAAGCTTAAACTTTTTCTTGTCCTTATGGCTACCATTTCATGGGGATGTAAACAAAAAACCTCTATTGATATGATTATAAAAAATGCTAAGATATATAGTGTGAACGAAGATTTTGATGTCTTTGAAAGCATGGTGGTTAACGATGGGGAAATTATAGCACTGGGGGATGATGAGGAAATCAGTCAAAAATTTAAAGCAGATAAAGAAATTGATCTCAAGGGTAAGTCTGTCTATCCCGGATTGATTGATCCACATTGTCATTTTTATGGATATGGCGCCACACTGCAGGAAGCCGATCTTTTCGAAACTACCTCGTTCAACGATGTGCTTTCCAGGCTAAAGGAACATGCAGAGAAATTCGAAGAAGGATGGATTACCGGAATGGGATGGGACCAAAACGACTGGGAAGTTAAAGAATTTCCATCCAAAGAAAAACTGGATGAAATTTTTCCCGACAGACCGGTACTCATCCGAAGGATTGACGGACATGCTGCTCTGGCTAATTCCGCTGCTCTTGAGATTGCAGGAATAAAAGGTCCTGTTGAGGTAGAAGGAGGTGAAGTGGAAACAGAAAATGGTGAGCCAACGGGTATCCTTGTGGATAATGCTATTGATCTTGTCAGAAAAAATATACCTGAGCCAACTGAAGAACAGATCAGAAATTCTCTTCTGGCTGCCCAGGAGAATTGTTTTGCTGTTGGACTTACTTCCGTTCATGATGCCGGATTGGACAAAAAGATCATTCAAAGCATTGATTCCCTTCAAAAATCAGGTGAGTTGAAGATGAATATTTATGCCATGCTAAGCCCAACAAAAGAAAATTTTGAAGAATTCATGTACAAGGGCATATACAGAACCGATAAACTTCATATAGCATCGATTAAATTATATGCTGATGGGGCGCTGGGATCAAGGGGTGCCTTATTGATAGATGATTATAGCGATGATCCGGGAAATAAAGGATTACTGCTATCTTCTGAATCTTACCTAAGAGAAATGGCTGAGCTGGCTGACTCCTTTGGTTACCAGGTGAATACACATTGCATTGGGGATGGAGCCAACAGACTTATTCTCAATTTATACAGAGATATTTTACAGGAAAAGAATGATAAACGCTGGAGAATCGAACACGCTCAGATTGTACATCCTGATGATGTGAAATTGTTTGGTGAATACTCAATTGTTCCCTCAATTCAAACTACTCATGCAACATCCGATATGTACTGGGCAGATGAACGCCTTGGTGACCGTATAAATTCTGCCTACACTTTCCAGACTTTTCTGCAGGAAAACGGATGGCTTCCTAATGGCAGTGATTTTCCTATTGAAGAGATAAATCCACTCCTGGGATATTATGCCGGTGTCGTAAGAAAAGATACCAAAGGCTATCCGGAAGGAGGTTTTCTGCCTGATGAAGTCTTAACAAGAGAACAAGCCTTGCGTGCAATGACAATCTGGGCGGCAAAGGCTGCTTTTGAAGAAAATGAAATCGGGAGTCTTGAACCCGGGAAAAAGGCAAATTTTGTAGTTCTTGACCAGGACATCATGCTGGCCCCTGAAAATGAAATCTACAAAACAAAGATCCTGGAAACATGGATCGATGGCGATCAGGTATATTCATCTGAAAAATAAAATTGCATGATCATACAGGCCATAGCTCACCACCTGGTTGAAGCCGTGTACATTTACAAAACTTGTGTCCCAGAGATGAACCAGAGAGGATTATTTAACTGGAATACCGCTTATCCATCAAAACAACAGGTAGAAGAAGATATAAAACAGGGCAGCCTTTACTTGTTTCAGGAGAATCACACCAGTATTGGAGTGGTTTGCATTAACGAAGAAGAACCGGAGGAATACAAAAACTTAGACTGGAAATATCCCGGCCCTTCTCTGTTTGTTCATCGTATGGCTGTTTTGCCAGCATTTCGCAATAATAAAATTGCTGAAAAAATGATGGATTTCACTTTTCAGCATGCTAAGGAGAATCGTTATAAATCTATCCGTCTGGATGCAATTCTGAAGAATCCCCCTGCCATCCGGTTATATGAGAAAACCGGCTATGAGCCTGTGGCTGATATCCACCTTGATTACCAAAAAGATCTTTTCAGGTGTATGGAAATAAAAGTTAAATGAGAAAATTAATAATATCAATAATTCTACAGTAATTGCTATAAGTATAATCTTAAGCCAGGGGTTAGGCCATCCTCCTCCCAACCACCCTTTAATGCCAAAAAACCCAAAATCTATGTCTCCTATTTTCAACTTTTTGATGAAATAATGATAATCAATCGGAGATTATTTATCGAAAAAAAGTATGATGCCAAATATTAAAAAATAAAATTTTCCATCATATAATTATTCGTATTTACCAAGCTTAAAACAATAAAAAAAGCCGTCTAAAAAGACAGCTTTTTCCAGGTAGTGTTGATTGCTCAACAGGTAACTATAATTGGATGGGTTTGCCTTGATAGAAGTCCAGAATTTTTATTTTGAAGATATATTCATATTTCGCCTGAGCCAGGTCTGATCGGGCTTTTGTCAGGTTATTTTTTGCAATATTGAAATCCACTGAATTAACAAGCCCTACTTCGAATTTCTGTTGTGTATAATTAAAAGCTTCTTCATTTGATGTCACCGCTTCCATTGCTGAAATATATTTTTCGTATGCAGCAATTGCATCGGCATGATATTGTTGAATATTCTTGTAAAGAACCTGCTTCTGCTGTTCAAGCATATAATCAAAATCCTGCAGCAATACTTTCGATTTGCTTATGTTGGTCTGAGTCTGCAGTTTTGAAAAAATCGGGATACTTAATCCAATGGTAACCTGGGCATACTGGTTATCCT